>DAOTUR010000780.1:0-13510 GCA_034436915.1 Anaerolineae bacterium | reverse complement strand
TCGTTTTTGTCCTGTCGTCAGGGGTTGAAAACCCCTGCCTTGCCTTTTGCGGGACTGAAAGTCCCGCTCAAACCATCTTTTTGGGCGTGTTTGGGCGGGGTTTTCAACCCCGCAACACGAGAGACAGGGACTTTCAGTCCCTGGCGCAAGCGCTTTTGCCGCGTCTTTGGCTCACAATGAGCACAAAAATCCTTAAGTTGCTGTATATGGGGCACGATGCATCATGCCCCTACGGAAAACGCTCTCCAAAACATGCGTTTAATACGGTAAATCCATTACGTTCCGCATTATAAAACGGCTTCTTATGGTGTCGGTGTTGCGGTGGGCGTCTCGGTGAAGGTGGGCACGAGCGTCGGCGTCTCGGTGAAGGTCGGCACGAGTGTCGGTGTCTGTGTGAACGTCGGCGTGTAGGTTGGCGTCTGTGTGAATGTCGGTGACGCGGTGGGCGTAGCCGTACACACATTGACCAGCGTCGGTGACGGAATGAGCGTCGGAGTGCTCGTTAGCGTCGGGTTCAGCGTCGGCGTCGGTGTCAATGTCCACAGCGGATTAAGCGTGGGCGTGGGCATGGGTGTTTGCACCACACAGCCCGCCTGGGTTGGCACAAGGGTCGGGGTGGGGACGAGGGTTGCCAGCCGCGTTGCGGTCATGGTGGCAGACGGTGCGAGGGTGGCGGTTGCGATGGGCTTGCTGTTGATCAGCGTAAATTGTGCGCTCAGAGGCGTACCACTCTGGCCCTGCCCGCCGACCTGTGTGTATGGGACGGCGCTCACCGTATGCTGACCCATTTGATAGACCCAGGAGTAATACTTCTGCCCGGTATCATCATTCAGGGCATAGGGAACGAGGTCTTCCACATGGTAAGGCATGACGTTATCCAGGCCGAAGACCACACTGCCGACAGTCTGGGGCGACGTATTGGCACGGATGGTGAGTTTGCTCGAACCAAACTTGCTGATATCAATCGTCGTGCCATTTGTAATCGTCATCAGATCATTGCCCGTTTTGACATCAATGAGCGTGAAGCTCACCACAGCGGGCGCGGCAGGCGCATTCGTCAGAACGATGATGGGCGGTTGAGTCGGCCCAACTGTCGGATAGATGGGTACAGATGTTGCGACAGAACGACGTGTCGTTGTCGAGACAGGGCGTGGTGTGGCTGTTGAGGCCGGGCGCGATGTGGCTGTTGAGGCCGGGCGCGGTATGGCTGTTGAGGCCGGGCGCGGTGTGGCTGTTGAGGCCGATGTGCGTGTCATGGTCGCCAGGACGATGCTGGGTTTTGGCGTGGCAATAACAGCAGCTCGTGTAGGAGTCGCAGCAATCGTTGGCGTGGTGATCTGTCCTGCCCTCGCAGCCGTTGGTGTCGCAACCTGTGCCACGCTCACGGGTGTTGGGGTGTGTGTTTGCGCCAGACGTATTGCAATTGGGCCGCTAGCCGATCCGGGAACGCTGGTTTTCACTATTGAGGCCACTGTCCCATTGGTAATGGTGAAAGACATGGCATAGGCCGGGCCAGCGACACCTGTTCCATTGAGGCCGCTGTAAGGCTGCGCTTCAACCGTGTAGGGGGTGTTGAGACGATATGTCCAATCGTAGTAGACCGTTCCCGAATCGCCGTTCAGGGAGAATGGCGCTGAATTCTCAACTCTGGTGCGGACGCCATTGACTTTAAAGACCACACTCGCTGTGTTGACCATTGTTGAGACGGCGGCTCGGATGCTCAGGCGTGTTGCGCCAATGACCGAGGTATTGATGGTCATCCCATTGGTCAGCGGGAGGATATCTTTTCCCGTCAGCGTGTTGACAAGGTAGAGGCGCGTGATGGAAGGCTGGTTGGCCCCCGGCAGAGTGGTAGGCAGCGGCGTGAAGGTCGCTGTCGGGCGCGGCGTAGCCGTCTTGGTCGCTGTCGGGCGCGGTGTGGCCGTTTTGGTGGCTGTTGCCGCAAGGGTGGGCGTCCAGGTCGGCACAAGCGTGCGCGTCATGGTGGGGGTGGCGGTTGCGCCAGTCTGCGGATCAACGATGTAGACATGAACGCCTTTGGCCTCGATGTTACCGACGAGGTTGTTGCCCTGGAAGGCAAATCCGCCCTGACGTGTGGGGAACATGTTGGTAACGCGGCCTGATGTGGGTAGAGGAATGCTGACATTTGTCATCGGCGTATAGCCGCCGTTGATCGCCACAACATAGTATTTGCCAAGATACGACCAGTATCCCATGACGAGAGCCAATGTAGGCGATGTCACGCGGGTCAGTTTGCCCTGCATGATGACATCGTTCAACGCCCGCACTTCGCCGCCAATGGGCGCAATCCCGGCCCACAGCGCCGGATTTTTGCCGATATCCCAGGTTTGATCAAAGTAGGTGTAATACAGAATCGCGTCCACGTTGTTGAGCAGCGACTGATAGGTCATGCTGCGAATTTCCATCGCGTCCGGGGCACGGTTGCCAGGGGCAGGGTAAGCCTGGACATTGGCAATCAGGCGCGTGGTCTTTGTGCCGCGATCTTTCTGTGCCTGCTTGAGAAAGATATCCGTCATATACAGCGGATCATACGGGATGCTGTAAAGCTGGACACCCACCATATCGGTATACCCAATGTAGGGGGCCAGATTGCGAATGCCGCCACTCATATAGGAGCTGTCGAGAGGCGCATCCTGCTTCATCTCAGTGTGATATTTGGTGAGGGTGCTGAAAGGAATGCCCGAGCCATTGTTAAAATCATCGGCCACGACCCAACCAATCACCTCAGAGCGATTGGCCCAGACCTTGCGCTGATTGCGTGTGCCATTAGGATCGTTGGGTTCAACAATGACCTTCATACCGAATTCAGCGGCGCGTTTGAGATAAGCATCATCATCGAGTTCGAGCGCAGGGGCGACCAGTGTGAAGCCAGCGGCTCCCATTTTTTCCAGCGCCTGATATTTGCGAGCATCTGTTCCGGCCCATGACACATCATAGAAGCCGATTAGAAATTGGGATTGTCCAGGGTAAGCGGGGGCAACTGCACCTACGGCAGCAAAGGCGTTGGCAAGGATTCCGATGAGCACGAACAGGCCCATACAGAAAATAACCCCCTTGGCTCGGTTTAGGAATTTCAATGCGTTTCCCTCATCTGACGTTAAACAAGTACCATGTGAATTATAGAGGCAACATAAAGGAATCCCCTAATAGACTTTAGTCCTTATCACAGAGTTAGTATTCTTCAGAGACAATATGTTTGTGTCACTGTAACATGGTGTTTTGAGGATTGAGCACAAACTATTTAAACATATGAACATTTGTTTGTAAATGTTAAATTCTTGTTTGTGTCAAAAACGATTAAGATCGACCATTCTTAACGCAATTACAACGTTTATCAGGCGTTCTACAACCCTTCATCATGAGTAGAAAATGAAACATACTTGTCTTAAATAACATAAAAACTCGTGATTTCGATCAAAATTAAGCACAATCAGCCAGATATAAGCCATTTACTCGTCAATAAAGCCTGTAAAATAGCAATCTTAATTCTTCTCGCCAGAATTTTTTTGTTAGGAAAGCGTCTGGATATTTATGAAATATGCCTGTCTCAGAAGGCTGAAACGGTACTTTATGCTATGTTTCTACTTATCATATCTAATATTGCTGGAAAAATGTCTCATATTTCATTCATATACTATATAAAATCTTTTTAAATGCGGGCTTATATTTAGCCCTCGTTCCGCACTGAGAGCGCTGTAAAATGAAGCATCCCGATTGAAGGATGTCTACTATTGGCATGTGTGAGGCTCACAGGGGCAGAGGGAAACACGTTATGCTCGGTGTCAATGTGGTGGTCTTTGATAATGACAAGCGCGTGCTGCTGATGCAGCGCGAGGATTTTGAGGTCTGGTGTACCCCTGGTGGCCTGATCGAGAAGGGCGAAACGCCTGCCACCGCCGCCCTCCGCGAGACCAAAGAGGAGACGGGCCTTGATGTGCGTCTGACGGGCTTTGTCGGGGTGTATTCGCGTGCGATGTGGCGCGGCGATGATTATCATATCTTCGTCTTTGTGGGGGAGGTCATTGGCGGGACGCTGACACCACAGCCCGAAGAAGCGCTCCAGGTCGCTTATTTCCCGCTGGAGGCACTGCCTGAACTGCTCATTGGGCAGGAGCATCGTATTCGGGCAGCAGCGGCAGGCGTTGGCGGCAGTCTGGCGTGTGAGGAGATGCTGACGCCTTCGCCGCTGCCCGACCATCTCACGCGCCATGATATCTATCACCTGCGCGACGAGTCGGGCCTCGCACGGATTGAGTTTTATCACCAGAATTATCCAACGGTGGACAGGGTTGAAACGCCTGTGCCTTATTTCAGCAGAAAGACCGACGAATGACCGAAGTCATCACCAGCCTCCAGAATGCCCGCGTCAAACTGGCCTCGGCCTTGCAGCGCAGCGCCCGCGCTCGTCGTGGCGAACGTAAAATTCTCCTCGAAGGCTTACGGCTTGTGCGGGATGCGGTTGAGCGTGGCGGGAGAGCCGAGGCGATTTTGTACGACCTCAAGGATGCCGATTTCGATTTTATCTCAGCGCTGCAAGATAAGAATATACCTGTCTTCCCCATTAACACCGAGGTGAGCGAGCACATCAGCGATACACAGCAGCCGCAGGGCATCTATGGCATCTTTCCCATCCCCATGCCTGATCTGCCGCGCAAAGCCCACAGCGTCCTGATCCTGGATGCGATTCGTGAGCCGGGCAACATGGGCACGATTTTACGCACCGCCGCCGCATCAGGCGTTGAGGTGGTGCTGCTCGGCTCTGAGTGCGTTGATCCGTATAACCCCAAAGTTTTGCGGGCGGGCATGGGCGCGCATTTTCGTCTGCCCATCCTCGAAGTCTCATGGGGCGAAATCGCCTCCTACTGCAAAGACCTGTCGATTTATCTGGCGGCGGGCGCTGGCGAAAAGACCTACACCGAAATCGATTGGACGGCGGGCTGGGCGCTGGTGATTGGCAATGAGGCACATGGCGTGCAGCGGGCGGAGCAGCTTCAAGCAGAGCGGATTCGCATTCCGATGGCGGCAGACAGCGAGTCAATCAATGCAGCGTTGGCGGCGGGTGTGATCGTGTTTGAGGCGCAGCGGCAGCGGTTGGTGGGGCGTTAGTCTGTTGGAGGATACCACCCCGCCTCTACCATAAGTCGGCGGAATTGTAAGGGAATCACAGTATTGATTCCCAACGCCTCAATCGTCGCCCGACCACAAGGCGTGCACCCAACAATCACGGCTTTATCGTTCTGATCCCAGGCAAAATGCTCATTCCAGTGACTCTGACGAGGATGAAACAGCGAGATGACATCCTGTGTTAAAGGGTCGATGCCTGTGATCTGATCGCTTTTAGCATTGTTACAAAAGGGGCAGGCAAGCCACAAGTTTTCCTCTTCATTACTACCACCACGCGATCTAGGAAAGACATGATCAATTTCCATTGGCGCGTAAACCAGATGAGAACCAATGCGGCAGTATCCACATTGCTCCTTTGCAGATTGGCGTACTCGTAGACGAATTGCATCAGAAATGCTCATGCAGGCCCTTTGGCCCGTAAACCCCGCCGTACAGCCTCCACCATCGCTTCGGCTTTACGCAGTTGTCCCGCTTGATATACACCCATCAGAATCTGAAGCTCTTCATGCTCTGCGGATGTGAGAGGTTGAGCGTTTTGCTGGGTATGAAGTTCGTTCAGTCGCAGAGACAAGGTCGTCTCCATGTGGCTGTCAGCCAGGGCCAGCAGTGCCTCATCCGAGAGCGATGACGGAGATGTAACATCACATTCTTGAAGGAGGGGGGCTGCTAAAAGGGGCATCGCATTTAAAACCGTTTCCATATCAAGCCCCGTAATGTGAGCCAGACGCTGTAAACGGGCAAACGTATCATCCGAGAGGGTCAGTTGGAGCGTAACCATTCGCACCTCTTTTCCAGAGGGTCGCCTCCGCAAAGGCGACCCCTGATAACTTGACGTGATCTATAGATTCAGCATGTGGCCTTCCAACCCGTGCGCGGCCTCTTTGATGGCCTCGCTGAGGGTCGGGTGCGAATGGACGTTGCGGGCGATCTCGTTGGCCGTGAGTTCCCATTTCTGCGCGAGGGTGAGTTCGGGTAGCAGTTCGGTCACGTTGGCCCCGATCATGTGTGCGCCCAGAATTTCGCCATACTTTTTATCGCTGATCAGCTTCACAAAGCCATCCGGCGCATTCAAACCGAGCGCCTTGCCATTCACGCTGAACGGGAATTTGGCAACGCTGATATCATAGCCTTTTTCGCGGGCCTGCTTTTCCGTGTAGCCAAAGCTGGCGACCTGCGGTTGGCAGTAGGTGGCACGCGGCATCATGATATAGTCAAGCGTGGTGGTCTCCGCGCCCGCGATATTCTCCGCCGCAATCACGCCCATTGTCTCGGCGACGTGCGCCAGCATCAGCTTGGCCGTGACATCACCAACGGCATAAATATGCGGGACATTGGTCTGCATCTTCTCGTTGATATCAATCGCGCCGCGTTCCGTCAGCTTGACGCCCGTCGCCTCAAGGCCATATCCCTGGGTGCGCGGGGCAAAGCCGATGGCGATCATGACCTTATCGGCCTCAAGCACCTTCTGCGTGCTGGTCTTCATATCGGTGACGGTCACGCGCACGTTTGTGCCTGTATCCTCAACGCCATCGACGCGAGTCGAGGTGAGCAACTTGACGCCGCGCTTCTTGTAAATCTTGCCCAGTTCCTTGCTGACCTCTTCATCTTCCAGCGGCAGAATGCCATCCAGGTATTCCACCATCGTCACATGGACGCCGTAGTTGTGCATGATATAGGCGAACTCTGTGCCGATTGCGCCCGCGCCCACGATGATGATGCTCTTGGGCAGATGATCGGTCATAATCTGCTCTTCGTAGGTGACGACACGCTCAGTGATCTGCACGCCGGGGAGCAAACGGGTGGTTGCACCTGTGGCGATGATGCAGTTTTTGAAGCTGATATCTTCGCTGCTGCCATCATTCTTGGCGAGGCTCAGAGTATTGGCATTGGTGAAGGTCGCCCAGGCATCGTAGGAGTCGATCTTGTTCTTTTTCATCAAGAACGAGACGCCCTTGACGAGCTTCTCCGAGACTTTGCGGCTGCGCTTCCAGGCCACGCCAAAATCAAACTCAAACGTGCCTTTGATGCCCAGCTCGTCGGCTTCATTGGTGAGAATATCGGCCATCTCCGCATTGTGCAGCAGCGCTTTTGAGGGGATGCAGCCCACGTTCAGGCACACACCGCCCCAATATTTCTTCTCGATAATGGCAGTCTTGAGGCCGAGTTGCGCGCTGCGAATGGCCGCAACATATCCGCCAGGGCCAGCGCCCAGGACGACAACATCGTATTCTTTTGCCATGAGGCAGTCCTTTCAAGTCAAACTGATTGAGAAGGTGACAGGCGATAAAAAAGGGCATGTCGCCTTCTTGCAACATGCTCTCAAGTATAGTCCGTTTCAGCCGTGCCGCGTAGGGCGGCACGCTGCTTCCAATGCTCTTATAAGACAGCCTGCTTAGCGAGGCGTGGCGCTCGGATCTGGGGCAGGAAGACCCGCATTGGGAACGCCTGCGTTAGGATCGGGTAAATTCGGATCGAGCGTGGGAACGCCTGCGTTAGGATCGCGCAGATTCGGGTCAAGCGTGGGAACGCCTGCGTTAGGATCGCCCTTGTTGGGATCGAGCGTGGGAACGCCTGCGTTGGGATCGCGCTTGTTGGGATCGAGCGTGGGGAGTGTACCGTTGTCTACAGGCCGACCCGCCTCATCCGTCACGATTGCATCGGGAGCCTTGTCCGCAAAGATATCATCGACTTTGCGTGTCGTGCCATCGGCATCAACCGCTTTGTACTCACCCTCTAGGGAGACGACAAACGTTCTGCCCTGGTCATCAACGATGCGAAGCGTGCCATCATCCTGCACATCAATGATATTGCCATTCTGATCGGTGAGAGTCTTGTCGCCCGTCCAATCTGACAGATTGCGGTAGTAGTCATCCATTGCGGTAACAGGCTGACCAGCATCGTCATAGAACAGCGGATTGCCTTCATCATCCGTCAGACGAACGTTGCCGCTGTCATTGTACTGCACATCGTCCCCGTTGATATCCACCAGCGGGCGGGTACATGGCGGCAGATAGGACATGATATCATCGCTGCACAGGGGTTGATTGGCTGCCTCAAGCGCTTTCACATCGTCAATCTGGGCATCCGTCAGAGGCGCGGCAATGTCGATCTTGCGATCAAGCGCCTTGATGGGCAGCGCCTCTACCTCGTCGGGGATATAGGGGGCCAGTTCGCCGGGGCCGGTCACTTCAAGATCATCATTGATCGGGGCGCTGTATTCCGAACCCTGGACGACGGCAACACTTTCTCCGTTGATGTTGAGTCGGGCTTTGCCCTCTACCGTCTTGACGCGCATTTGCTGGCCGCGCTGCGCCTGGAAGATCACGGTTGATCCCATTTCGACATCAACACCGTTGACATTGAAGGCAATATCCTTCACGCCCGATGGCGTCTGCACCATCAAGCCGCTTTCAGGCGCTTCGGCACATTTGGAGTCGCCAATGCCCGTCGTCAGGTAAAAGGCTTGCATCGGTGTCTGACCCTCTTTGGCGGCATTCTCAATCGTGACATCGCCAAACAGGATGAAGGTCACATTCTGGCCGGGTATGGTATCGGGGATATCGGCCTGAACCTGCATCATGACGAGGCCCCATGTGCCTTTGGCCGTGTCCAGCGGTTCAAGTTTCATGCTGTTGATGTCGCTCAGGTTGGCGATATCGCCCACGCTGTCAAATTTGAATTGGGTCGCGCTGGACTGGGGAACGGCGGTCAGGGAGACATTGCCATAGCAGGCTTGATTACGCTCGGTGGTGCTGCATTGGGTATCCAGCGCTGCCAGCGCCTGCTGAACGACGGCAGGACAGGTGTCCTGGGCGATCACGACATGCGCCCACAACATCAGCAGACCGATCCAAAACCATTTTTTGGTTGTCATAGAAGCCTCAGATGCTTGCACATTAATTATATATTACGGGAAAAACGCCGTTAACTCAATAAGGGAATAGAAAAAGAGTGACAAAAGTTTCGTCATGAACCTCATGGATAGGAGGAGAGACGTCACATGATTGGTATTTTAAAAATCAAATAGGGCGAGTCATGACGCGCCCCTACAAATACCGTGTAGGGGCCGCTGGTTAGTGTACGGAACAGCGTGTTTTGCTCCGTCCCATTTTTAATTTGAGGTGGGATTGGCGTAGGGGCGCAGCACGCTGGTAGGTGTAGACGATAATGTGGTCTTGATTTTTTCGTGCCACAATAGGATCACAATGGTTCACAGCGTTCTTGTAGGGGCGCGGTATACCGCGCCCCTACGATAATCCCACCTCAAACGAAACAACGACGTGAACATCCCGCCCACACCTGCGCTGCGCCCAAAAGACCAATTTTGTCACCTGTCTTTCTAATATATATGACTATAAAAATAAATGACTACGGCGCTTGAGGCGCTGCCGTTTGTTCGGCACTCGGCACGTCCCCCGTATTATTGCTGTCCTCGGAGGCAGCGACGCTCTGGCTGCCTCCTGCATCGTTGCTCTGATTGCTCGTGCTGCCTGTATCATCGGGTATGCTCGTCGGATCGACACTGCCCCTATTCTCAGGCGTGCTGGTCCTATCACCGCCGATACTGCCATCCGTCTCGACATTGCTCGTGTCAGTCGTGGGAACGCTGGTTGGCGCTTCGCTCGTGACCTGCGACGCTGGCTCTGGTGGGGTATTGGTGGGTTCGAGCGGCTCATCTGTCGGCGTCTCGGTGCTGGTGTGGCTGATGACCAGATCAGGCTCATTGTTGGGTGCGCTGCTCACCGAAGGGACATCAGGCGTGGGCGAATCGCTCTCTAACAGCGGCGCAACATCCGCGAAGGGAATCGGTATTTCTTCGGGCGGCGCGGCGGGGTCTTCCACCTGACCAAACGTCTCAGAGGGAATAGGATCAATCCAATCAATCAGATAGTGATTGAAATCATCGGCAGAGGTGACAGGTGTGCCTGTGTAATCATAAAACAGCGGCTGACCCTGCTCATCCGTCAGCACGACGTTACCGCTGGCGTCAATCTGCGCTTCATGGCCATTGGCATCCACCAGCGGCTTGGTGCAGGGCGGCAGAAACGTCCCCGTCTCATCGCTGCATAGAGGTTGGCCTGTGTCTTCCCGCGTTTGGACTTCTTCGATCTGCCCCTGTGTCAGAGGCTTTGCCGCCTGGACAGGGCGTGACAGTGATTGCGTGGGCAGATTTTCGACCTCGATCTCCTCATAAGGAGTCACGCTGCCTGCATCCGTCACCTGGAGATTCTCGTTGACCGCTGCCGTGTATTCCGACCCCTGGACGACGGGAATAATTTTGTTCCCGATCTTGAGACGCGCCTTGCCCTCGATGGTCTTGACGCGCATCCGTTTGCCGGGCTGCGCCTGGAAGACGACTGTTGATCCCATTTCCACATCGACACCGTTGATATTGAACGTCACTTCTTTCACACCGGAGGGCGTTTGAACCATCAGGCCGCTCTCTGGCGCTTCGGCACAATCAGCATTGCCCACACCCGTCTTGAGATAAAACGCCTGCATGGGATTCTGTGTCTTGCGGGCGGCATTCTGGATGGTGACATCGCCAAACAGGATGAACGTGATATTCTGACCGGGCAGCGTATCAGGAATATCCGCCTGCACGCGCATCATCACCAGTCCCCACTGGCCGATTTTGGCATCCAGCGGGTCAAGTTTGAGAGCGTTAATATCGTCCAGATTTGCGATATCACCCACCGTATCAAATTTGAATTGTGTTACATCACGACGCGGGATGGCCTTGAGAGAAATGTTGCCATAGCACGCCTGGTTGCGGCCCGTCAGCGAGCATTCTGTGTCCAGGGCGTTGAGAGCGTCTTTCACAACCGCCGGACATATATCTTGTGCGGTAGTGCTGCCGACACACAGGAGCATTAAGCTGATCCATAACCATTTTTGGAGAGACATTGAAACCCCAAATATCCACTCATACGACAATATATTTTACCTTATGCTAGGCCGGTAGTTGGGCCGACGCAATGCGAATCCTGTATAAATTTTCTAACGATTTACCGACACAATAGATATAAAAAAAGGCTTTTCCGTTCAATCTGCTTGTTATCATTGTTTCTTTATTGTTTGTCTCTCCAACGCGAATGTTTTGCCCTCACAAGAGGTAAACCACCTCTATACCCGTGCCTCTTTGTGAGGGATGGTAACAAGAATCGAGACGGTATGGTTCATGGAGATAACGTTGATAACAGAGGAGGATAACTACAAAAACGGCAGGAGCAGCACACCTTAAATTCAACACTGTAACAGGATCGAAGCTTCAGACACTGACCCCTACTCTTGATAGGGGTCAGTGTGCCTCTATGAGGCTAGCCCTTCTTGTCTTTCTTTTCCTTGTCTTCTTTGTCTCGCTTTTCCTTGTCTTCTTTGTCTCGCTTTTCTTTATCCTTCTTGTCTTTTTCGCTGTCTTGACTGCCGCTTAAATCTTCCTTATTACCCAGGCCCTTTTCGACAGGATTATCTTCGCTAAGGCCTGGCTCAGGATTTGCGTAATTAGAGATCGGTGGATTGCCGATTGCACTATCACCGGGCTGCGAACCTGGCGCATCAGACTTGTTTCCGCCGCTGACAGGCGGAAGAGTGATGACGCCGTTTGCTGTCGGATTTCCTACACCATTGGTGTCTGGCAAATTGAGCGTCGCTGTTGGCAACATGGCAATATCACTGGTTGCTGCGACGTCTGCAACAGTCTGACAATAATTTGCTTCTGTCGCCCATACGCGCTCATCGTCTGGTTCCAGAGCATGTTCACAGGCCGGAAGTCCCGGCACACCACACGGCTCAAGTCCTGCGTCGAGGCGCAGGGTCAGCTTCATCATTGCGGCATCCGAGAGGGGCGCAGCAGGCGGAATCGCACGGGGCAGGGGGGCCAGCGGCAGCGACTCAATGACCGTCTCAGACAGCGGGACAGGCATCGAGGGCAGACCGCTGGCATGGAGCTGATCGTCAAGCGGCAGGCTCATCTCTGTGCCAGCAATAACCGGATAGGCCCTGCCATTCATGGTCACAACGGCGGCCCCTTCAAGTGTGCGGATGGTGAAATCTCCGGCGGGCTGGGCCTGGAGCATAATGGTTGATCCGACCTCGATATCGACACCGTTGATATTGAAGCTCACACTTTTGACGCCGTGAGGCGTCTGAATCAAGACGCCGCTTTCAGGAGCCTGCTGGCAGTCGGCATCGCCTACGCCGGAGCGCAGATAAAACGCCTGCATCGGGTTTTGATCGGCGGCGGCGGTATTTTCAATTTCGACATCGCCAAACATCAGGAAGGTGACGTTCTGGCCGGGGAGCGTATCAGGGATATTGGCTTGCAGCTGCATCATGGCAAGACCCCAGACCCCGCGTGTCTCATCCAGCGCATCCAGCTTGAGCGTTTGGAGATGCGTGACATCGACAATATCACCCACAGCATCAAACTTGAACGTGGGCGCATCGGGCTGTTGAGTAGCGTGTAAAGACAGGTTGCCATAGCACACCTGATTACGACCTACGCCATTGCAGGAGGTGAGAACGCTGTCAAGCGCATCCTGCACAAGGACAGGACAGTCGGATTGTGCCAATGCCCGTACAGCGATGATGAGTATGCCCAGAATGATAAATCCACTCCGCCAGCGTGAGAGCATGGCGTTGTCCCTTTCACTTAGCACAAGAACAGACACAGAACCCTCAAAAAAGCTCTGTCCTGCAAGAGTGAGTGCTATCAGATGATGCCAAATAATGACCACGACAGAAAACGCGATGGTCTTACTGTCAATTATCGTTATAGGGCTTAACAGCGCATGATAGGGGCGTGGGGGATTACTAAACGAACTTGTATAATATATTGAAAGAGAAGATTTTTAAGAAGCGGGCCTCAATCAACGTAATGATTCACTCACCTTACGCAGTTTACCCCTCCCTAAATCCCTCCCCACGTTGTGGGGAGGGACTTCAAGCGTTTTGCTCACCCTCTCTGAATAGGGGGAGGGGCTGGGAGGAAGGGTTTGACGCTCATTCCAGCGCTCTCGGCATCATTTTATGGGGGGTGCGTAAGGTGAGTGATTCACCTATCTATGCAGATTTTAGGTTCGTAGGGGCAGGCTGCATCCTGCCCCAGCCCCCCTACAAATCATCAGGGCGCGATCCATCGCGCCCCATATGTACCAACTTAAGGATTTTGTGCTCAGTGTGGGTCAAAGACGCGGCAAAAGCGCTTGCGCCAGGGACTGAAAGTCCCTGTCTCCCGTGTTGCAGGGTTGAAAACCCCGCCCAAACACGCCCAAAAAGATGGTTTGAGCGGGACTTTCAGTCCCGCAACAGGCAAGGCAGGGGTTTTCAACCCCTGACGACAGGGCATAGGAGAGATTAAGAA
>DAOTUR010000779.1:0-4164 GCA_034436915.1 Anaerolineae bacterium | reverse complement strand
GTTATGAGACGGTTTTGTGTGAACGACACGGTTGGCTCCCAAGCCGCCTGTTTAATCGTTCACCGCAGAGTTCGGAACTGGTGAGGCATTCCGAAGTGCCTATGTATTCGTCTCTAATGGAGCCTTTTCAGGCCAAGTCTGGTAAGCACTGGGGCTAAAAGCCCCTCCCTTCAGGGATGGGGATGCTTACGATGAAATCTTTTCCAGATCACTCCATTATATCCTTGCTTTCGTCTACCTATCCGATCATTGATGCGATAACCCCACCTATCCGCCTCTCCATCTCTCGGCCATAATCGGGGTTATAACCGACACACGAGAAGGAACAAACATCATGCGGAATGTTGCAAAAGCAGGCGTTGTCGCGCTCGGCGCAGTGGGCATCTGGCAGGCATTGGCCCGCTGGCGAGGCGTGCCGGACACGATTGATCCCCAAACACTGATCCTGAATCCTGATGAGGCGCAGCGTGAAGGTCGGATGCTGCCGCACAAGAGCGTTGCCAATCTGCGCGATGTGGGCGGCTACCCGGCGATGGATGGCAAAACGGTGCGCTGGAATCGCGTGTATCGCGGAGCCTCGCTGGTCGCGCTCACCGATGAAGATGCTGTCGGGCTGACCGAACGCGGCCTCAAAATTGTGTGTGATCTGCGAATGGCGACAGAAATTGCCGATGCACCCGATAAGCTGCCTCATGCCAATGTTCGCTATGTCAAGCTGCCTTTCACCCAGAATTCGGATCGCCTGACACAGTTACGGATTCTGCTGTTTCAGCGCCAGCGGTTGGCCGATACGCTGCGCGAAACGTACACCCAGGTCATGATTGATAAAAATCCTGCCGTGATCGGGGATTTCCTGCGCTTGGTGGCCGAGGCCGACAACTTGCCCCTGCTCGTCCACTGCTCGGCGGGCAAAGATCGCACGGGCGTCGTGATTGCGGTGCTGCTGCGTTTGCTCGGCGTGCCGGAGCAGATCGTTCTGGAAGACTACAGCCTGAGCAATCTGTACTTTCAATATTTTCTGGATATTTCCGCCAAAATCATCAAGCAGTTGGGCGTCTTCCGCGTCAGCGAGGCCGAAGCCCGCCCGCTGTTCCTGGCCGATCCCAAGACCCTGAAAATCACGCTCGATTATATCGAGTCGCGCTATGGTTCCCTTGAGCAGTATGTCATCACGCAGGCCGGGCTGACGCCGCAGCAGGTGGCGCAGATTCGGGCGAATTTGCTGGAATAACGATATATAATCGAGAAAAGGCTATTGAGAATAATCGCTATGGTTCACGAGACGCTAATTCTAACAGCTACCCAATTCGATGAGTGGGTCATGCGGCCTGAAAATGTCGAACGGGATTTTGAGCTGATCAATGGGGAGATTGTTGAGAAGATGGTATCCTATCAGAAATCATCACGGTTTGCGGCACGCCTCCTCGCTTTGATTGACAACTATGCCATGCATCATGAGACTGGATGGGTTACGGATGCACAAGGTGGCTACATGGTCGGAACAGAACGTTACATCCCTGATGCAGCTTACGTATCTGCGGCACGACAGCCTAATCCATCTGAAGCCGCCTATAATCCTCTTGCGCCTGATCTGGCGGTAGAGGTTATTTCCCCTACTGATAGCTATAAGGATGTGAGCCGAAAAGTGACTCATTATCGGGCCGCGAATACAATCGTCTGGGTCGCTTTGCCTGATGAGCAGGAGATAGAAGTTCACATCCCTGGCGCGCCAGTTCGTGTGCTAAAAATAAACGACACACTTGATGGCGGCTCACTTCTCCCAGGTTTTGCTGTGCCTCTCACAACAATTTTTCGGCATAGAGGGGCATCAGTACCAGATAATACCATTGTCTAGCCGGGTGCATTTCAAGTTAGGCTTTTCCAAAGAAATAGCCGTTCCCATTCAGAGAGGGGCAATACGAACAAACCATTTTTGGATCGGCGTCCGTGATTATCTTGTGGCTTGTTCTTTTATTCTACATCGTCTTGGTCTCTGTTTTAATTTGGAAAAGCCTTACAGGTGACGGCATCCTGGAATGAAGCCTATCTCGATGAGATGACGGCCATCCCGTTTGCGGTTCGCCGCGATCAGGGCGATGCGACGTCAGGCGCCTTCAACAACCTGAACAAAAGCCGCTCGACAGGCACCGCTAAAACCACAGGGCTGTCGGGACGCCAGCTCAATATGCGCCGTCCGCCCCGTTAAGAGACGCTCAATAGATCATCACGATAGGCCAGTTTGATTTGTGTCTCGGGCACGCCGCGGGCTTTGAGCGCATCAAGCAACAGCTTATCGTGCAGATCCAGATCAATGACAATTTGCTCATTCATCAGACGTGCGACCAGGACGGCACTCACAACCCGCGTTCCTCGTCTCTGAGCAATGTCGATGATGGCATACATCTGAGAGGCTTCATCCACAGTGAGATAGGCCATATCGTTGTAACCTTCGCCGGTGTATTTCTGCATTTCTTCTTGCAGAATGTGTTTCAAAGTGGAGGTATCCATTTCACAACGCCTCGTGTTCTGGATCATAGAAAACGAACGGGATGGGGTGTTTTTTATAGTCTCGCTGACACCTCAAACGCCGCCTCATCGCGATAAAAGCAGACGTTGAACGTCATAAAGAAGTTGATCTGACCCAGAAGCAGCGGCACTTGGGGCGAGTTGGCCCAGGCAAATACCAGATCGAACGGCTCAGGGGTCACATCGGGCAAAAAGCCTGTTATAAGCAGCCCACGGGCTTCCACCTGAGCCAGATTGCCCGCCAAACGTACCTGAGTTTTTTGCTCCTCCCAAACAGCCCCCAGAGCAATTCCCACAGAATAGGGCAGCACGTTCACGGTGGATCCGGTATCGACAAGGGCTTGCACACGCATGGCGTGTTCGTTGAAACGAAGCTCGATTGGTAGACGAGGCGACAGGCTGGTCTGATCCACCGCCATCTGAACGTAGGGAAAACGCGTCATGACGTGGCGCGACCCTTGCGTGAGACGTTCAAAAATCCCATCAGATCGGCCGCCGATGTGTCATCGCTCACAGGAAAGCTGACATCATAAGTGGCGCCTGAGACGAGAGAAGAATAAGGAATCACCGCCTCATAGGTTTGCTGAAGGCGCTTGAGCAAAACCGCCTCGACGGTCTGACCTGTTTGTTGGGCTTCGTCACGAATTGTTTGAGCCAGAGCATCCGGCAGTTCCAGGGTGATGAATTGCGACATGATCGAGACCTCCTCACTGGATAGAACGATTGTAGCATAGAAGCATCCCGTATCGGGGTGATTGTTCTAGTTCCAGGGCATCAAAAACAGAACATATAGGCTATAATGGAGCTGAAAAATATGCCAGAGGAGATAGCCATGCCCTCCCAGAAAACACGCAGACAGGAGGTGATTGGGCGCACACAGCTCATTGATTATGTAAATTCGTTTCGCCCCAGCACAGCCGCCACGACCGTTGACACCACCACCCTCGATTACGAATGGTGGGATAAATTCCGCAACGGTTTGATTCCAGGCTATGAGATTGCCTCGCGGCTTGTCTCGCCGATTGCGAAAATCCGCAGTTGTTGGGCGCTGGGCGATGGGATCGATTTTCGCCTACGGGCGAATATGGACCTCGAACGTATCACCTACACGAACGATGTGCTCAAAGAATGGTCAGGTTCTATCCGCTCTCTGCTGGCGACATTGGTCAAAGACCTCGATGAACTGGCCGATCAGTATGTCATCGTCAATCTGGATGGCTCGCTCAGTGTGCCCTCGCCGAATACGGTGCAATTAAATCATGATTTGCTCGATTATCGGCATGTCATGTCCGTCACCGTCACGAACCTGCTCAAAGATGTCGAGATTAAAGATATCTATACAGATAGCACGCGCACCATTTCAATCCGCAATATTACGTCCCAAGTGCTCGAAACACGATATGGCGTGATTGCCCCAAACGAGACAAAAGACTTTGTCTACGACAATCCCCTGGGTGTGATTCCCGTTGTCTGCTTCCACAATCGGCGCAGCGCCAATGAGACCAACGGGCGAGTGATTTATGCAGCAGATATGCTGCTCCTGAGCAGATACGACGACCTCGCATCAAAAACCATTGATGCGTCTGCTCTCATGGGGACACCGATTCCTGTCTGGGAAAACGTGTCGAGCGTGCAGGA
>DAOTUR010000778.1:0-3037 GCA_034436915.1 Anaerolineae bacterium | reverse complement strand
CGGAACTGGTGAGGCATTCCGAAGTGCCTATGTATTCGTCTCTAACGGAGCCTTTTCAGGCCAAGTCTGGTAAGCATTGGGGCTAAAAGCCCCTCCCTTCAGGGATGGGGATGCTTACGGAAGCCCTTTCGTTGATGTCAGATCAATGCCAACCAGAGTGATATATAAAATCTGTCTTATGACAATTTTGAAGAGACATCTTTAATAGACACTATAGCACAAGTTTGCCCCTCATCACCTTTTTGTCCCCTCTTATAGACTTCTTGCCATCCCTTTCACGATTCTCCCCCGATTCAAACCTGTCTATAACGCCTCTCATAACGGACTGTAGAGAACACACGACTATAATGAAATCTGACGAGCATAGGTTTGGAGTCAGGCATGAGTGCAGCAGGGGATCTCAAAGAAGCGCAAACGCTGATGCGCCGCGCCCAGGAACATCTACGTAGCACCCACCTCAACTGGGGTGCGCGGGAAGAATCAGAGGGCATGGTGGATGTCATCACGCACCGCACGCCCCTGCCGAATTTGAATTACGTGATTCCACGTCGCGGCACGGCCTGGATTTCCGCCAGCAATATTGAAGCAGGCATCAAAGCGCTGCGTGCTCATGACCGCCGCCCGCGCATGTTCTTCGCTGAGGGCCTGTTTTTGCCCATCATCGGGCGCACCCTGCGCGAACTCGGCCTCGTGTTGGAGCATGAAACGCCGATTATGGCGTATAAAGCGGGTGCGCCGCTGCGTGTCCCCTTGCAACCAAGTGAAGTCACGGTCAGCCGCGTCAGCGATCATGACGGGATGGCGGCGTGGTGGTACACCTACAAAAACGCCTACTATGATATTTTCACGACAGGGGTTGAGCCGCTGGTGCTGGGGGCTGATCTGCGTGCCATCTACACAGGCACACAGATGGATTTTATCCTGTACCGCTTTGGCTTCCCCGTGAGCGTGATGCGGTTATCGGTGCATGATCGCAGCGCCTTTATCTGCGCCCGTGCCATCTTCAAAGAATTCAGTCAATCCGATCTGATGCGCGTTCTGTACGGCAGCGCGATTCGGGCCGTGACCGAGGCGGGCTGCGATCTGGTCTTTGTGGCGGGCGAACGCGATGAAGAACGCCAGATGTACCGTGAGATTGGCTTCGTCGATTCGGGCAGCATCGTGACGTATGCTGAACCTCTCCGCAAAAGTGAAACACAGGAACGTGCTGCGACAATGCCGACAGAATCAATTCTGATCCTGTAATGTTTTAAAACGAACCACAGAGCACGATGAGGCCAACTTCATGTCTGCGTGGCACAGCCTTTACGTTTTTACGTCTCTCTCGCTGAAGATCACTCTCTCTGATTGGCTGACACAGCATGGGTATAGCCTGTATGATCCCTTCAATACCCTGGGCGGCACAGCCTACTCTCAGACGCTGCGCCTTTTTCTCGCGCCAGCGCTTGAGGACAGCGTGCGTATCCTGGTGGATGGCGGGCCGCTGACTGAGATCATAGCGCTGGCCGCTGATCTCTCGCACAGTGAGGCGTGTCTGAGCGTGCGATTGGATGGGACAAGCGCCCAGATTGTGCTGTATCATGAGAGACAAGAAACGAACGATTGGATGAGCATTGCACGGCGCGGTGTGACCCTGCCGCATCTCCAGGCCGCACGGCAGTTCACAGGCTCCACGCAGGTATCGGGCGTGATCCCGATAGAGGATATGCCGTCTGGTCTGCGGGCGATGGCTCAGTCCGTGTCACAGCATCAGGTCGGACGCCTGTTTCAGAAGATGGCCCAGCAGGTGATGAATCGCTCTCAGCAATCCGCCGCCGAGCAGTTTCTCCAGGGGCTGCCGCGCTGGGACAGTGCCGATGGACAGATGCTCATGACGTTCATGGCGCTTTTGCGCGTCCCTCGGACATGGCGTGAGACGGATTTCACGACTCTCCGTACCGCCTATTGGTTGCATTTGCGCCGCCACACCCAACCGCGTGCGCCGCTGCTGCCAGGCGATGAGGTCGCGCTGCATCGTGTGCCGGATGCTCTCACTTATACGCCTCTCTATGGGGGAAAGGCCTGATGTCATGTCAGCCAAAGATCGTGTGCGCTGGGATACCTATTTCCGCAAAGCCAGCTCTCAGCCCTATCCCGCTCCCGATCCGCTGCTGCTGCAATTTACGCCTTCTGCCATATCGGAGGCACGCGGTCTCGATTTGTGCGGCGGATTGGGACAAAACGGCCTGTGGCTCGTCAGCCAGGGCTATGCCGTTGATATTATGGACATCAGCCGCGTGGCGCTGAATCGCGCCCGCATAGAGATGATGCTGCGGAATTTGCGGAGCGTCAATTTACTGCCTGTCGATATGGACGGCCTATCGCTTGATGCGAGCAGTTATGATGTCATCTGCGTGTTTCGCTACCTGCGGCGCGATTGGTTTGACATGCTCAAAGCCGCCATCAAACCGGGCGGACGCCTGATCTATGAGACCTACAACCGCCGCTATCTGGAGCAGGTTCCCGGCTTCAATCCCTCATTCCTGCTGGCCCCGAATGAATTGTGCGAATATTTCCGTGATTGGTCGCTGCTGCATTGGGATGAAACGGATCACAATACGCGCATGGTGGCGGTCAAGTCGTCTGCGTCGTAAGCCCTCATCCCCGGCCCCTCTCCCACAAGGGCGCGAGGGGTGCAAAACATGTCTCTTCGTTTTTTACCCTAAAGTCAGATACCCCACGCCTAAAGGCGGGGGCTTGCAGTTATGGCGGGCTTGAAGCCCAAGACACACACCGCGTATGGCGGAATGACTGCCGCCGCGTTCGTATCCGCATGGGCTTGATGCCCACACGCCTGACATTTAAACACACTTTGGGTTGGCCGATTGGAGCGAGATGTATGCCCGCAACACGAACACTGCTGCGAGGTATACCGCGCATCCACGAATTCCAGGGGCACGCCACGTCGCTCCGCTTTGTATTCGATCTTCTCACGCAGATCGGCAAAAGACCAACTGTGCAACTGGTCACGCTGTTTGCGCCGAACCGTTACGCGGGT
>DAOTUR010000777.1:0-7529 GCA_034436915.1 Anaerolineae bacterium | reverse complement strand
CTTTATTTTTAAACGCGTCCTTATGCCTGTTTTAGACATCCTGTGTCGCCCTTAAGGGGGACGGAACGGCGTCAAAACGCAATGAGGACACAGTTTGTCAGATTTTAAAGACATAGCCGTCGGCGTCCGCTGAGAATGGCTTAGCTTAATGCCTATGTGGCGTGCCATGCCCCTACAATGATCCGCGTAAAACGTCACATCATCTGGGCATCGTCCAATGTTGGGCGCAAATGCGCCACAAGCTCCTCCGCATCCTGGATCGGCGTCGCGCAGTCCAGCAGCAGCACCTCTCCCGCCTCATTGGGGCGGGCATGGCTGTAAGACGCCAGCCGAAGCTGTTGCAGCCCGACCAACTTATGCCCCCCTTCAACCCCAATATGTCCCGCCACAATCACGCGCTGCTCATACGGGCCAAAGGCCGAGAGCTGCTTGAGGGCCTTCCGCACAATCTCCTGATAGCCGCTCAAGGGAGTGCCGCTGGTCTCATTGGTGGCAAACAAAACATCCCACAACAGATTAAAATCATCGCAGGTTTGTGTCACGACCATTGACCGCGCTAACTCCGGCAGGCGCGGATCGTGCGGGCCATCAACAGCAAGTTCAGTCTTGGCCTGGGCGAGATAGCGCGTATTGGTCTTGAGCGCAAACATATCGTATTTGGCCCGCATCCGATCATCGGCCAATTTCAGCAGCGCATCATGATCGAAATCAAGGATGACCTCGACCAGATTAGCCGCCGCGAGAGGCAGCGCGGCCCCGGCATGGCTCAAGGTCACGCCCGCTTTGGTACGCACGTAAAAGGGCAGACGGCGCAAAAAGGCCATCACGTCATGACGGCGATAATACGATAAGGACTGATGATCCAACTGCGTGAGAGCGTTTTCGAAGCGCGGCGTAAAGCTGATGTTGCCCTTAGCCAGTGACACACTGTAGATATGCGGCATCTCGTGATTGCCGAGCAGCAGAATCACCGTCTCGCGCCCCAACTCCTCTTGAAGCTTCATCACGTCGATGAGCATCCGCAGGCTGGCGTCCTCTTCCTCCGGCCCTGATGCGTGAATCAGGTCGCCGCAGATGATCCAGCGTTGGACAACGCCCTGCTCGCGCAGACGGAGAAAGCGAGCACGCAGATGATCGTAGACCGCCCCTGCGCCATGCAAATCTGTGGTCACGAGGGCTGTGCCGGACTCCAGATCAATGACTCTCTTATAAGATGGCAAGATGTCTCGTTTCTACACAAAAGGCTAATATTTTTTGTATGATGAGGTCAAAATGTTTATTCATCAGGTGCGTTTCGCCCGGAATCACCTCCGCGACGCTGTGCGGGACAATGCGGCGCATCCGCTTAACGCTGGTCGGGCCATCGAAGAAATCATCGTGATCGCCATTGAGCAGCAGCACAGGCATCTTCAAACTGCGAAGTTCCTCGTCGCTGTGGAGCCAGGGACGCAGCACAGGCAGGCCGATATAATGGCCCAGCGAGAGCGTCAGCATTTGCTCCATCTCAGGATGGGAGATGCCATGCCCCAGATTACGAGCTGCCATTGTCGCGCCGGCCTCACCCATGAGCGCGGGCAGTACCGACCATAGCACGCGGTGAATCTGCACATGCGACATGCCTGCGGGCGCGAGAGCAATCAGGGCGTTCACCCGCTCAGGCCGATGGATGGCATAGCGAATCGCCAGATAGCCCCCGAACGACATACCCAGGAACATCGCCTGCTGTAAACCAAGCATGTCCCACACATCATCCAACCAATGCATATATTCGCGGCTGTCAGTGCGCGGCACATAGCCATCGGTTTTGCCGGGCTGTCCCAGGATATCAATCGCAATCGAGCGATACTGCGGCATGGTTGTCGCATACGGCTGCCACATACTGCTGTTGGTGGCGTGGCCGTGCAGCAGGATCATTGGCGGCCCCTGCGGATCGCCCCACTCCATCACATGGGTATCGCCGTAGCGCGTGGGAATCATGCGCGTGGTGAGAGGCACAGGGAAGCGTTTCAGCAGTGCATCGTAGTGGGCCAGAATTTTGCGATGCCCCTCTTCGGAACGATACAATGCAAACATAGGCCACCTCTTTCTCACATCGGGCGAATAGTTCTGAATATTATAGCCCCAATTATTACGCCTGAGATGAGAGTCGGTAAAATTTAGACCTCAAATGCACTTTGAGAGATTGAATGCTATCGTAGGGACAAGGCCTGCCTTGTCCCTACAGACCCTCATCCTATTTCCATTTATTGCTTGATTGTGATCGGTCATCTTCTTAAATAAGCAAGAATCACACAGGCCCTCAAATGATCTTGAGGGCCTGCATAAATACATGTTTCAATATTTACAGCGTAACGGGATTAGTACCCCAGAACGCCGACCACATCCTGCACCGCTTTGGCGCTGTTGGCGAGCATGGTCTTTTCTTCGTCGTTCAGTTCCATCTCAATCACGCGCTCCACACCCTTCGCGCCCAACACCGCAGGCACGCCGATATAGAGCTTGTCATAGCCGTACTGCCCACTCAGATAGACCGCCGACGGGATGACGCGCTTCTGATCCTTGAGGATGGCCTCAACCATTTCCACCGCACCCGCCGCAGGCGCATAGTAGCCGCTGTAGCCGAGGATTTTCACGATTTCGCCGCCGCCATCGCGGGTACGCTGAATGATGGCTTGCAGGCGCTCTTCGCTCATGAGTTCGCGCACCGGAATGCCCGCTACCGACGTATGACGGGGCAGCGGAACCATCGTATCGCCGTGACCGCCGAGGACGATGCCATGCACATCACGCACGCTCACGCCGAGTTCCATCGCCAGGAATGTCTTATAGCGAGCGGTATCGAGTGCGCCCGCTTGCCCGATGACGCGCTCCGACGGAAAGCCGCTCTCTTGCAGTGCCACATGGCACATCGCATCCAACGGATTCGACACGATGATGAGGATGGCATTGGGCGAATACTTCACGACTTCGCGGGTGACATCGCCCACGATGCCCTGATTGGTCTTGACGAGTTCATCGCGGCTTGGGAATGTGCCATCAGCCTTCTTCTTGCGCGGCACACCCGCCGTAATGATGACGATATCCGAGTTGGCGGATTCTTCGTAAGTGGTCGAGCCGGTGATATGGATATCAAAATCCATCACTGGGCCGGATTCGAGCAGATCAAGCGCCTTGCCTTTGGCCGCGCCCTCCACCACATCGATCAAAACCACATCGGCCAATTCTTTGCCCGCGATCCAATGGGCGCATGTTGCCCCCACATTGCCCGCGCCCACGACTGTAACTTTTTTACGCATCGTACCGAGACTCCTTGAAAAAAGGTCAGGCACAGCGCCCGCCTTTGCCATGAAAAAGCAAAAAAGAACCGAGTTATCATAACCCGATTCGTGAGCGATGTGTAGAAGCGGCTTGGAGTTTGGGCGTGTTGCTTTTGAGATGAGGAAGAATGTCATCTGCACACGGTGATTGAGGTCATAACCCCTCTCCCACAAGGGCACGAGGGGGTAAAATACATTCTCCGCTACAAATGGGCAATCGTCCCGGCGCGTTCCAGCACCCATCCCGTCTTGAGCCGCTGCACAATCGTCAGCGATGTATTTGCCAGATCATACGAGTGATGATCGTAGTCAGGATCAATGCCGCGCAGCAGCCAACGGATAGAACCCGCATGTGACACAATCATCGCATTCCGCATCGGCAGGCGGGCTGTCCACTCATGCCAGAATTCCATCATGCGCTGCTGCACCTGAGAACGTGATTCGCCTTCGGGCAGCACAAACAGATTATCCTGGTTCCAGCGATGGCGAATATCGCCATATTTGGCGTCAATTTCCTCGTTCGTCAGCCCCTGGAAGACGCCGACATTGGTTTCGCGCAAGCGCACTTCCGTCTGAGCTTCGAGGCCGTAGGCGCGAGCAATGATCTCCGCCGTTTCATGAGCACGCCGCAAATCACTGGTATACACATGCTCAATGACGTCTCCCTGCGCCTGGAGATACTGAGCAAGGCGGGCAGCCTGCTGGCGACCCATGTCATTCAGCGGAATATCCAGAAAGCCCTGCCAGCGGCCTGTCGCGTTATAATCGGTCTCGCCATGCCGCACGATATAGACACGTTCGACTTGTATAGGTTTCATCTCTCATCCTTTAGTCGGGGTACAAAGACAAATGACGCACATCGCCGCGTGATCTGCCTGTGACACATCATTGACGTGCTGCACACGGCACGGCAAAATGGGAACCTATGAAGAATCCGTATTATTCCATAAAGGGGAACTCTGTGTCTACTACTCCAACTGTTGAATCATCTACCCCGACTCCCAACACCAATCTCGTCGCTGGCCTGGCTATGGCGGGCGGCTTGGGCATTCTCCTGATCCTCATTGGCTTTATTGCGGGCGTGTTCGACCCCAATATGAACAGCGGCATCATCGGGCTGACGGTTCTGGCGGGCATTTTGTGCTTGATTGGCGCGATTGTCACCTGGGCCGCCGTTGTACGCCCCTTCGATCACTTCGATGATATCAATGTCGCACAGTATCACGGTCACGAAGGGCATGATGCCCATGATGATCATGCCCGCGAGACCGAAGGCGAAGTCAATGCAACTACGCCCATTCCCGCCGATCACGCGGTTGACCATGTGAAGGTCTATCCCGTGCCGGATTCAGCCGCGCACTAGGCGATGACGGAGATTCCCAATCGTCAGCCTTATGGCGAGATGTTCACGGGCGTGATCCTGGCTTTGGGCGATCAGAAGGTGATCGCTTTTGGCCCGCTGCTCGATGTCCCCAGCCTGCATCAAGGCGTGTTTGTGCTGCGTTATGCTGTCGAATATCTGGGCAAGCCGCAGTACAGCATCGTGCCGGGCCTCATCGCACTCGATTCCGGTGAGATGCTCGTGGGCGAGGAGGCGTGGGATTTCTTGCTGCATCGCAGCAACCTGTTTCCGCGTGCCGATGTCCTGGGCTATCGAAATGATGGCGAAGACGATATGATTCCCATCAAACGGCTTGACCTCGTTCCGCCGATTCACACCCTGGCCTATGCCAGCGAGCAGGCGACCACACCTCTCGCAGACATTGCTGCCGTGATTGCCACGGATGAGGCGGCCCTTCCACCCTGGCTGGCCCGCTATGCCCGCCGCTATCCCTCTCTGATCGATTATCAGGCTAAAAACCCATGACACACAACGATGATCTCGAACCGATAGATGATTTTGAATCGGATCACGAGACCGATGACCTCCCCGATATGGAGGATAACTTTGACGATGAGACCTTTGATGACGATGACGACCTCGCGGACGACACGCTAGACGATGATGAAGTAGTGGATGCCGTGCAGGACACCGATACGGTCTTCAATGATGATTGGCCGGAAGATCATCGCTCCGGCGTGGTCGCGGTCATTGGTCGCCCGAATGTCGGCAAATCGACGCTCTTGAATGCCATTCTGGGGCAAAAGGTCGCCATTACCACGTCCAAGCCGCAGACGACGCGCCGCCAGCAGTTGGGCATCCACACGCTGGAAAAGGGCCAGATGCTCCTGACCGATACGCCCGGTATTCACAAGCCGCACAACAAACTCAGCGAGATGATGTATGCCCTCGCGGAGATGGCGATTGCCGACTGTGATGTCATCCTATGGATTCTGGATGCCAGTGAGCCGCCCACGCTGGCTGATCAACACATTGCAAAAGTGATTGGGGAGCAGGCCCCGTATACAAAAGTCGTGCTCGCCCTCAACAAGGCTGATCTCATCACGGGCAAGAGCAATACTGCCGCACACCGCGCCCTCATCCAGCACGAATCGGCCTTTGAGATCAGCGCCTTGCACAATACCCATGTAGCCGAGGTGGTAGAGCATGTGCTGTCGCTGCTGCCGCTCGGCCCGCGCTATTACCCCGCCGATCAGGTGAGCGATCTCAACATGCGCTTCATTGCCGCTGAGATGATCCGCGAACAGATCATGACGCACACCGATAAAGAAGTGCCGCATTCCAGCGCTGTTGTAGTCGATACCTACAAAGAAGGCAGCGAACGCACCACGATTGAAGCCACAATCTATGTTGAGCGCGATTCGCAGAAGGGCATCGTCATCGGCAAGAATGGCAGCATGATCAAGACGATTGGCAGCACCGCCCGCCAGGAAATTATCGCCATGCTGGATCGGCCTGTGCATCTTGAGCTGCATGTGAAGGTGTTGAAGGATTGGCGCAGCAACGAGGATTTCATGAAGCGCCTGGGCTACCGCCTACCGCGCCACAACCAAGCGGATTAGTGATTGTAGGGACACGGCCCGCCGTGTCCGATTGTGTGGACACGGCAGGCTGTGTCCCTACGACAATATCCCCCGACTCGTCTCCACATCTGCTTTAATCTGGGCAATCAACGCCTCAAGGCCGTTGAATTTCATCTCGGCCCGCAGCCGCTGCTCAAACGTGACCTCCAGCGTTTTGCCGTAGAGATCGCCCTCATAATCGATCAGATGGCTCTCCACCGTCACACCCTGCCCATCAAAGGTTGGGCGCACGCCAATATTGGTCACGGCCGGATGACGTTCATCCCCCCATGAGGCCCATCCGGCATAGACACCGTTGGGCGGGAGAATCTGCTGATCCCAGGCATCAATATTAGCAGTGGGAAAGCCAATCGTGCGCCCGCGCTGATTGCCGGTGACGACCATGCCGCTCACGCTGTAGCTGCGTCCCAGATCGACACGCGCCGCCGCCATATCCCCGGCCAGCACGGCATCGCGGATGGCGGTACTGCGAATCACCTCACCCTGCGTCTCATGCGAAATGAGATCAATCGCCTCAACGGTAAAGCCGTGCTGCTGCCCCTGCTCGCGCAAGAAGGCGACTGTGCCTTCGCGCTGATAGCCCAGCGCAAAATCGGCCCCCACGCATACCGATTTCATGTTGAGATGCGTGAGAAGACGCTCGACAAACTGCGCCGCTCGCATCTGCCGTGTGTCGTCATTGAAGGGGTACGTCACGACGAGATCGACGCCCAATGTGAGCATCAACTCGGCTTTTTGCTCCGGCGTCGTCAGATAATAGCGACCCGTGAGACCGCGCAGCACCACATCGGGATGGGGGTAAAACGTCACCACCACCGCCTGCCGTCCGGCGTCATGGGCGCTATTGGTAAATTGTGTAAGCAGGGCTTGATGCCCGACATGGACGCCATCAAACACCCCAATCGTGACGGCGCTGTCATGGGTGAGATGGGCGTCTTCGAGCTGATAGATATGCGTCATAATCGGCCAGAGTATCGCGGGCAAGAATGATGTTAGCTTAACAGGCGCACGAACCTTGTGCAACGCAAAAAATGTTTTGCAGGATCAGAAACGCACAGGCATCTCATTTTGTTTTCCTGGGTAACAAGCTTCCCTGTAAACGAATCTGGGTTATCAGAGAAACGCCGTAAGACCCCTGGCTTTAGACATGGGGATATAAGGCGTAAGGGTTGCGCTTTTCTGGTGATTTGTTAAACTCTTGTCAGCCCCTTAACAGGACTGATAGAG
>DAOTUR010000776.1:0-6451 GCA_034436915.1 Anaerolineae bacterium | reverse complement strand
CTTTTAGCTCAGATGTACGATGTGTCAGGGCCAATTCCATTTCCGCTGATCGAGCCAAGTCATTGAGTGCTGCTTAACTCTCCTATGAGTATGGCAGGCTCAAAGAGCATTTGTCAAAGAGCCAAAGTCCAGGGGCGTAGCACGCTACGCCCCATATGCACTTAAGGATTTTGTGCTCATTGTGGGCCAAAGACGCAGCAAAAGCGCTTGCGCCAGGGACTGAAAGTCCCTGGCTCCCGTGTTGCGGGGTTGAAAACCCCGCCCAAACACGCCCAAACAGACTGTTTCAGCGGGACCTTCAGTCCCGCAAAAGGCAAGGCAGGGGTTTTCAACCCCTGACGACAGGGCGAAAACAAGGCGGGCGAAGGGAGATTCCCTTAAGTTGCTGTATATGGGGCGTAGCACGCTACGCCCCTACATCTGCGTTCAGTAGCCATCCTGCCTAATATGCGATCACATGCACCCCATCCAGCAGCCCGCCGACACATAAAAAGATGGCATCATCGACAGGCTCCAGCAGCCACGTCACCTGATGTGACAACCCCCACGCGACATGATGCGTCTCCGCACAGATGAGATAATCGCCTACAGGCAGGCTCTGCGTTTCACTGACGGTGATGCGCTCATACAGCGTGCGGGTCAGCACATGCGACGGATGACTCTGCGTCGTCAGCGTGACCGACAGCGCCTGCACACGCGGCGTCTTGAGATGGCTGATCTCGTACAGGGCGATGTCGTCAGCCTGTTCCAGCGTCGAGAGCGCCAGCAGCGTCAGACTGCGATGATGGCGGCCATAAGCGGTCACGGAGGTCATATCGACCAGATGGCTGGTTTGCGGCAGATCGCAGAACAGCGGCGTGCCGTACAGATTGAGCGCTGCCAGCGAGACGGTCTTGTTATACGGGTGCGTGATGTTCAGCACCGCCCCGTTCAGCGTGATATCGCTCAACCATGAACTGACGAACGAGGTGACATCGCTGCCATTCTGCGAAGCCGACAGGGTGTAAGAGGTGATTATCAGCGCTCCGATCAGGCGCGTCACATCATCCCGAAACGTGATTTGGAGGCGGCGCGGCTGGCCTGGGGCAAGCTGGAGCGGCGCGGACAGCGACCAGAGCAGACTGTTGGGGCTTCCGAGGCGGCGCGGCAAAACTGGAATCTCAATGTCATTGACGATATCCTGGCCGCTGCTGACGACAAGCTCCGTCATGTCATTCGCCAGGGTGAGCTGGCTGGTGAGCGTCTTGAGAATATCGTGACGATTCAGCAGGGTGAGCGTGCCATCGCGCCCACAGTAGAAGCGCCCGCGCTCGGCGGCCATCACATGTCCGATATAGGCTTGAGCATTTGGCGTGCTGCTGCTGTTCCAGACGCCGCCATACGCCAGCGAGGTCAGCCCGTTATGGCCGCTGTAGGATTCGACCTCATCGAACAATTTGGCCGTCCCGACCACCGCGCTCGCGTCATTCAACAGGGCATAGCCCACTGTCACACGGTACGGCATCCCCGATCCGACCAGGGCGCTGCGAACGAGGGCATTGGCCTCACTCAGGGCGGAGAGTGAGGCGGCGGGCGTGTGATGCACCAGCGCCGCATCGCGGGTTTGCGCCCGCAGCAGCGCCGTTTGCGGGCCGTAGCTGCCCGCCGCCGGCGTGATGGTGTCGATGAAGCCGACGAAGTGTGTGCGACTGGTCGTGCCATCATCACTGAGGATGGTGATGCAGCAGCCCATGAGCGCCGCCGCATTTGCGCCCGTGTACGCGCCTGAGCGGGCATCCAGCACGATCTCGGCCCAGCCGGGCGGAGCCATTGTGTCATACGGTTGGGCCATGCCCAGCCGCCATGTCAGGTCGATGATGTCATTGGTGATGACGTCACCGCTCGTTTGTATGCCATTGCGATTCTTGTCGATCCAGACCTGATAGGTGATGGGCATCGCGGGTGACTCCTTTCATCGGTTGTGATTTATGAACCCTTACCCCCGGCCCTCCCCACTCCGTAGAGAGGGAGAAAAGCCCCTCCTTGCGAAGCGGGGAGGGGTTGGGGAGGGGTGTCTACGCCTGAATCAGCCACGTATGGCGAAAGGCACAGCCGTAGAATTCCTGCCCATTGAGGGCGTAAATGCCCGGTTCAACGCGCACGCGGGCGGGCTGGAGCAGCGTGGTACTCAGCAGCGGATTGGCACTGAGCGCGGCGAAGTAGGCATCAATCACGCTGACGAGCAGCGGCAGATGCGCCCGCAGCCCTTTGCTCTGGCCGACGGGTGCGATCAGCAGCAGATGCGTCACGACATAGGTCACACTCTTGAGGCCGCTGCTAAAGGCCAATGTCTCAAAGCCTTTGCTGACCTCCCGAAAAAGGGCGTTGTTCTGCATTTCGGGCATGAGCGGCAGCACCAGCAGCGCGGGAAGCTGCGCTCGCTGCGGTGCATCGGGGACGGTATCAATGCTGTAGTTGTGGCTCACGCCTGCAACCGTTAACTGCGCCAACTGGGTCAGCGCGGCGGAAAATGTCATGATCGATATCCTTTCAGGGGAGTGTGTCATCGTGCCGATTTAGAATTGATCATATGTAGGGGCGCAGCACGCTGCGCCCAAAACAATGATCTCCATCAAGGGCGCAGCACGCTGCGCCCCTACGACAAAACGGGTGAGGGCCTACCGCACACGCACGCGGCGGATCATTTGCAGCGCCGGCGCAAGCATGGGCGGCATGGCTGTCGCATTGATCGTATTCGGCTCACGGTAGAGCCATCCGGCCACGCGCAGGCACAACAGTTCCACAGCACGGGGCGGCTGATAGATGCTGATGACGATGTTCTGCGCGTGTGAGGCCGCAGGTGTCCCCTGCACGCCGCGCCGCACCGTCAGCACATTGGTCACGGTGTTGACGCTGATGACGGACACATACTCCGCCTCGATCTGGAGCAGTTGCCCCACCTGAAAGCGCGGCAAAACGCCGTTGATATCCGTTCCATCGGCATCTGTGACGGTGAGCGCTGTGGCCGAACTGGTGAGCGGTGCGTTTTGCACGCTGTCGCTGCTCTGACGCCACGCATTCGCCCAATCCTCGTGAAAGCCCCAGATGCCCGTCACGTTCACGGCCATCTCCGGCGAGTCGATATAGCGGAAGGACTGTCCATTGAGATAGGACAGGCGTCCGGCCAGCACTTGCAGTTGATTCAGGGCAATCACTTCGTTGGCCCCGTGTGTCACGCTTTGCAGCGTCAGCAGATCGGCATCCAGCAGGATTTCGCTGGCATGACGTGGATCAATCGACTGCGGGCGGGTGGCGAGACTGGGGCGAAAGCGCCGCCCGGCTCCCGATTCGATCAGGGCAGTGGCGGCTGTGAGACACGACAGCAAACGGGCATCCTCGGCGGTATCGCTGGCTGCGAAGCCGAGGTCTTGACGAAGGGCATACAACGTCGCCAACATGGGACTCTCCTTTATGATTGGACACAGTTCAACAAACGATGAGAAAATCAAACAGCGAGCGAGCGGTTTTGCCGTCTCGCCCACCTCAAACCCGATAAAAAAAGTAAATTCTTCATGTGGTTTGGCGCGGCGCGTTTAGAATTTACGCGGAAATGCTCTACAATCGGGGGCAACGACTGACAGGTATAAAGGATGTTTCATGTCGATCAAAAAATGGATCATGCTCGTCGCGGCCTGTGGGCTGATGACAGGTCTGGTGAGCGCTCAGAACGCTACTGCCACCCCCACCTCGCCTGCCCCCGCCAGCACCGCCGAAGCAACGATGGCCGCGACAGGCGAAATGCCTATGAGCACGGCTGAGGCAGGAATGGCCGCGACTGCCGACGCCATGTCCACCGCGCAAGCGCCGATGACCAGTGAGCCGATGGTCTTCAATGCTGATGCTAAGACACCGCAGGAATTGTGCGATGTGGCATCAGCACCGGAGCCGCAAACACGCCAGTTTACGAAGGCGGAGACGGTCACAACCCCTGGCGTCGATTACCGCGCCATCCTCTGCACCGACAAAGGCCCCGTCTATGTCGATCTGTTTGAGGATATTGCGCCCAAGACCGTGAATAACTTCGTCTTCCTGGCGCAGCAGGGCTTTTACAACAACAGCCAGTTCCACCGCGTGATTAAAGATTTCATGGTGCAGGGCGGCGATCCGGTGGGCACTCCTCCTGGAACGGGCGGCCCCGGCTACCAGTTTGAAGATGAATTTGCGGCCTTCGTGACGTTTGATCGTCCCGGCCTGCTGGCGATGGCAAATGCGGGCGCAGGCACGAATGGCAGCCAGTTCTTCGTCACGACCTTCGTCACCGATTGGCTGAACTTCAAGCACACCATCTTTGGTGAAGTGCTCGAAGGCTACGACAATGTGCTGGCGATTGATGTGCGCGATCCTGATACTGCCACCAGCCCTGGCGTCATGCTGAAAACTGTCCTCGTCGTTACCGATGCGGCCAGCGTGCGCACGACCTATCAAGCGCCTGCCTCGCAGCTTGCGACCAGCGATGATGCCGCCAAAGCCCTGAGCAACGCCCTCACCGCCAATCCGCTACCTGCCGATATCGTCCCGCTGCAACCGCAGGGCGTCGTCACCACCGCCGATCTGATCGCTGGTTTGCCCGCCGACCAGCAGGAGGCCGCCAAAGCCTTCTATGCGGCGCACAATCATCAGTATCGCGTGACATTGGGCTTGAAGAATAATCAGTGCAATCCACAGTATTTCTTCACGACCCTGAGCTACTCCATCGATGCCTATGCCACCGCCGCTGACGCCGCCGCCGCGCTCACCGATGCGAACCTGGATGCGATCAATACAGCAGCAGGCTCTACCCGTGAGCCAAGTTTTAGCGCCGTGTATACCCGTCCGGCCAAAGACTGCGCCAACACCGATGCTAAAGAAGGCCGTTTGTACCTTCAACGTGGGCGCTATATTGCTGTCGTTGAGGGCATCATCCCGGCCAGCGTCCTGGGTCAGTCCCCGATGGAATCGATCCTCAGCCTGGGGGCAGGTCTCTTTGAGACAACGCTGGTGGATATCTATCGCAACGAGCGTTAAAGCGTTTTGATCGACCAGAACACAAACGGGCGTCGCAGATTGCGATGCCCGTTTTGCTTCTCTCTAAAAAGGATAGATCCAGAGTCGCCCCATACAGCAACTTAAGGATTTTTGTGCTCATTGTGAGCCAAAGACGCGGCCAAATCGCTTGCGCCAGGGACTGAAAGTCCCCGTCTCGCGTGTTGCGGGGTTTTCAACCCCGCCGAAACACGCCCCAAAAGATGGTTTGAGCGGGACTTTCAGTCCCGCAAAAGGCAAGGCAGGGGTTTTCAACCCCTGACGACAGGACAAAAACGAGGCGGACGACGGGTGATTTGCTTAAGTTGTTGCATATGAGATAGACCCAGAGTCGCCCTCTCGCCCGACTTTCTGCTATGCTTTGACACATCGTTCGTCTTTCCCTATGCCCGGAGTTCTTCATGGCCGTTACCTATGTGAATGGGCAGTACGTCAATGCTGAAGATGCCGTTCTCCCCGTCAATGATCTGGCCGTTATTCGCGGCTTTGGTGCGTTCGATTTCCTACGCACGTATGGCGGCAAACCCTTCCGCCTGATCGCCAATATCGAACGCCTGCGCCGCTCCTGCGCTCTCATCACCCTGCCCTTCCCCTGGTCGGATGAGGAAATCGCCGAGATTGTGCTTGAAACGCTGCGCCGCAATGATCTGCCGGAGGCCAGCATTCGCATCCTCGTGACGGGCGGCGTCAGCCCGGATTTCTTCAATCCCACCGGTGACTCAACGCTGGTCGTGACGATTCTGCCGCTGCGCCCCCAGCCGCCGGAGGTCTATCAGAACGGCGCGAAGGCCATCACGGTGCGGATGGATCGTATTGTGCCGGGAGCCAAGAGCATCAATTACATTCCCGGCATCATCGCCATGAATCAGGCCCGCGCTGCCAATGCGATTGAAGCCCTGTATCTCAGCGCCAACGATGAGGTGCTGGAAGGCACGACGACCAATCTCTTCGTGGTGCGCGATGGTCAGCTCATCACGCCCAAAGAGCCTGTGCTGCCGGGCATCACGCGCAATGTGGTGCTGGAACTGGTCGAGGGTGAGATTGCGGTGCAGATTCGCTCGATTCCCCGCAACGAACTCGCCGAGGTGCAGGAGGCATTCATCACGGCCTCCAACAAGCAGATCGTGCCGCTGGTGCAGATTGATGATCTGACGATTGGTACAGGCGTTCCCGGCCCCATCACCCGCCGCGTGATGGCACTCTTCTATGCCGAGACGGAACACACGGCTGTGGAGGCCTAACCCCTCCCTGGCCCTCCCCGCTTCGCAAGGGTAATGATTCACCTATCCATGAGAATCGTGGGTTTGTAGGGGCACGATGGATCGTGCCCTGGTGATTTGTAGGGGATTTGGCGTGGGCGCGATGCATCGCGCCCCTACAAGGGCCGTTG
>DAOTUR010000775.1:0-14987 GCA_034436915.1 Anaerolineae bacterium | reverse complement strand
CTGCCGCGCCACAGGACGCTTTGATATTGTGACAGCGCTCGGCAAAGTCACGGCATCGCACAAACATCTCAAGACGCTTCACCACTCTGACGGCTACACTTACCAGAAAGGACAAGGCGCTCTCCCTCCCCATGCCTCAAGGCAGGGGTATCCCGCGCTGATTCGATGATAAGAACAGCACAATGCATTGACAGTGCATCACATCGCTCATAAGAGCAAAACGTGTGGCAGAGGCCCCGTTTGAAGATCATAGCGCAGCACGGATTCAATCGACCCTATGACAGCACTTGAATTTACATTTCTCATGCCCTGCCTGAATGAGTCGGAAACGCTGGCAACATGTATCCGCAAGGCCCATCAAGGCGCACAAACGGCGGGCCTGACCTCCTATGAGGTCTTGATTGCCGACAATGGCAGCACCGATGGCTCACAGGAGATCGCCCGCCAGGAAAAGGCCCGCGTCATCGCTGTGCCGCAGCGCGGCTATGGCGCGGCGCTCCTTGCAGGCATCGAGAATGCTTATGGGGCTTATGTCATTATGGCCGATGCCGATGACAGCTATGACTGGTCACATCTACAACCCTTCATCGACACCCTTCGGAGCGGCATTCCTCTTGTGATGGGAACGCGACTGCGCGGCACAATTCAGCCTGGAGCCATGCCCCCGCTGCATCGCTGGGTCGGCAATCCGATTCTGACGTTCATTGGCAACCTGCTGTTTAAAGCAGGCGTGAGCGATTATCACTGTGGTCTTCGGGGATTTCATCGTGAGACCATCCAGAAGCTGCATCTGCATACCAAAGGCATGGAATTTGCTACTGAGATGGTGACAAAGGCCGCCCTCGCCCGCCTCAAGATCACAGAGGTTCCCATTGTCTATTCGCCTGATGGACGCTCTCGCCTGCCTCATTTAAGAACCTGGCGCGATGGCTGGCGTCATCTCAGTTTCATGCTGGTCATGAGTCCCACATGGCTCTTCCTCGCACCGAGTATCATGTTTATTGCCATAGGCGTCATTACAAATATTTTTCTTCTGCCAGGCGCTTTGAAACTTGGCAGCGTGACGTTTGATATCCATACGCTGCTCATTGGCAGTATGAGCTTTATTCTGGGCATTGAACTCGCCATGTTCTGGCTTGTGGCCCGCACCTATGCCGTAAGCACTGGTTTACTTGAACCGCCTGCCCCGCTGGCGTCGTTCTCACTCAACAACAGCCTGTTGATCGGCGGATTTTTGACTCTGATTTCTTTGATTCCGCTTTTGCATTCGCTTCAACTCTGGTCAAATGTTGAATTTGGGGCGTTAAACTATCAAATTGCTCTGCGTTCGCTCATTCCAGGGCTGACATTGGCGCTGACAGGGCTGCAAATTGTCTTTGGCAGCTTTGTGCTGGCTCTGCTTCGCTTGCGAGATGGTTAAAGACTGTAATATAGGAAGGGCACTTTTGTAGGGGCGCAGCGTGCTGCACCCAATCATACCAGAGGCCCAAATCAGGACGCAGCGTGCTGCGCCCCTACCATTGAATGGGATTGTAGGGGCGCGATGTATCGCGCCCTGATTGATTTGTAGGGGATTTGTAGGGGCAGGATGCATCCTGCCCCTACAAACCCACGATTCTCACGGATAGGTGAATGATTACGGGGCGACCCATGGGTCGCCCGTGTTGAAAAACCATGTTTTGGGCGCGATATATCGCGCCCCTACAGCCACACCACGCGATTATGCACACCTACCAGCGTGCTACGCCTTGCAATTTAAGGCGCTATTCTTCGGGCGCTTGTCATCGCCTCAACCATCACCCGTGAGAAAGCTTTATGCACACTGGCTTCATAATCCACGTGATAAGCGGGTAGAGAGCGCAAGACCCGTTCTCTTTCCGCGTTATGAAGACCGCGAGGCATCTCTCTGATTGCTTGCTGTAGCGCATTTTTGACATGACAGGCGATCCAATCCCCAAGCAAATCCTCATCACTGACACGCGACCACAGGAAATAGACATCATGCTTCATCGAGTAGGCCGCGAGAGACACAAACCCATGCTTTTCGGAGGTCAGATCAAGAGCGGGGTATAACGTGAGAAAGACCAGCGCCAGACCTTTTTTATAGGGAGCTTCATAGCGCACGATATGAAAGGTCGTTTTGCCCTCGACGATATCTTCCTCTACCGTTTTGATGCGTTGATCGGGTGTACTGTGCTGATTGAATTGCTGAATCACAGTTCCTAAGAGATTGACGAGACGCTCGGTTTGCTGCTTGATGAGCAGATACGGCTTGCGTTCCGAACTCTCTGCTCTTGAAGCTGGCGCTCGGCCTCAGCTTTATTTTTCTGATTGGCCTCAAGCATCGCTCGGACAAAATCATCTAACGGTTCCTTACTCACAAACGTGCTCCTCTAATGTTGCTGATCATCCCAATAGGCATCATGCGGAGGGGGAAACTTTTTAGCAGGCAGATCATCATCGCGCCACAAATCGCGCGGCCCTGAGCGCTTACGACGCCGTGTGGAGTCGATATCATAACGATCCTCATAGCGGCGCGGAACAGGCACAGGCAGAAGGCTCTTGATCACAACAGCCAAGTAGAATCAAAAAAAGCCCACTTGCGCGGGCCTCTCTGAGGTTCATTTGGGGGTGGGTGGTAGACGGGGCTCGAACCCGCAACATCTTGATCCACAATCAAGTGCTCTGCCATTGAACTACTACCACCACATAAGTATCAATATAGCATTCTTCGGGAGAGAAATCTAGGGGGATTTTGCCCTTCAACTCCTCTCCCTGATGCCTGGCTCATACGCTAGATACTGATGATGAAGCGGCTGACTTCGTAGCCGCTGAGGGTATCGTTATAGCGCACATCAGGCGTCTTCTCGATCTTTAAGGTGTCGATTGCCAGCAGCTTACGCAGGAAGATATCGGATTCCTGGATGGCAATATACGCGCCGGGGCAGCGGTGCGTGCCATCGCCAAAGCTCATGACAGGCTCCGGCACTTTACCCTGTGTCGAGGTCATGGGGCGCGCCGGACACAGCGAGAGGCCCGTGCCGCCCGTCATACGCGGATCGGCGTTTGCAGCGAAAATATTGACATCGACCAGGGTTCCAGCAGGAATGGTGCGCGTAGCGCCTTCACTTTCAAGGCGGATCTCGCCTGTCGTCCGACGCTTGAGATGGCCCACAATCGGCTCAAGGCGGAGGATTTCATGCAAGATAGCATAGCGCTCCTCTTGCGATCCCACCAGCATCCGCTGGCGCAGATGCGGCTTTTCCATCAGATGCCACAGCGCAATCGAGATGAATTCCCGCGTCGTCGCCATGCCTGCCACGCCGTACACCAAGCATTCCGTCAGAATTTCCAGATCGCTGTAATCCCGACTGATGAGGTAAGAGATCACATCGTTTTGCGGGCGTTTACGGCGGGCGCGGATGGCAGGCTTCACATCGAACAGCAGGAAACCAATGACGTGACGCTGTACAAAGATCTGATGAAGGCGGCTGGATTTCAGAGTTTCTGAGACATTGCCAACATTCAGGATGCCCTCAAGCCGCTGCTTCAGGCCCGGAACCATGCTGCTGGTGAGGCCAACCACCTGCGCCGCCACCCGCATCGCCATGTCCAGCGTCAATTCACGCAAATCCATTTGACGACGAGTCTTGAGGCGCTCGATCAATTCTTCGGCAAACGTCTCCATAAAGCCCTGATACTGCTTATCCGTAATGGCAGGCGTAAAGAACTTGTTAGTCTCACGCCGCATCCGATGATGCTCTTCGCCTTCCAGAAAGAGAATAGGCGGTTTTCGCACAACTGTTTGCATACGCTTACCAATTTTCTCAGCCCGAAAGCCTGCCTGCTTTGTGAATTCACTTCGCAGGATTTGCCGCGCTTCATCATAGCCATTAATATGCCACACGCCCTCAGCATCAATGACGATGGGTGGACTCACCTCTTGTTCACTGAGGCTGACTTTACGTTCGTTGTGAACGGGACAATGGGCCTCAGATGTTGGTATGATGGTAGGGGTTATGTCGGTCATAGGTCATTCCTCAACGCGGTGTTGATTTATCGACATGATGTCTATAAAGTATAGAATAGGCGGTTTGAGCGTTATATCAATGTGGAGTTTATGCGATATGTCGATTAAACAACAAAAGAGATTTTCATGTCGATGAGCGAAAAGAAGCCAGATCCGCGAGTCGTGCGCACACGCAGCGTCCTGCACGATGCATTGATGACCCTCATCGCTGAGATGGGATACGATGCCATTACCGTGCAGCACATTACGGATCGCGCCCAGCTCAATCGGGCAACGTTTTATCTGCATTATCGGGATAAGCAGGATTTGCTCATGCACATCATCAAGGATGTGTTGGATGAACTGTCACAGACGCCCGCGCATCTGCAAACGATTGAGGCAACGGATACGCGCCAGTTGTTCACTTACTATTTCGATCACGTGGCGAAACACGTCCGATTTTATCGCGTGATGCTGCAAGAAGCTTCTGTCGCGCCCTACGTCGAGCAGATGCATCATCACTTGGAAGACATCATACGGCGCTGGCTGACGTCAGGTCGGACTGATACAAGTACCATGCTGACGCCGCCCGAATTGTTCATCAGCTTTATTGGATCGGCCTATTTCAGCGTGATCAAGTGGTGGGTGATGAACAATCAGCCCTACTCCTCAGAGTATATGGCCGCCCAATTTATGCGGCTCACTCTCAGCGGCTTACAGCGCGAGTTTCATCTCGTAGATGTTCTCGCCAATGTTGAGATGGAACTCAGCGAGATTCAATCGCAGCGGGGTGATAAAAAGTAGGCGTCCAGGCGGCTGATCGACTCAAGAGGAATGTTTTTGCGCCACAATCAGGGTGACGCGGCTGTGCGGCAGGTCTTCTTCATGAACATGCACCTCCCAGGCGGCATCCTCAAAATAGCCTGGGAGAGAGTCCGAGCGTTCATCGCCGCGCTGCCCAGTGATGTGATACAGCCATTCCAGAAAGCGCGTCCCCGTATCGCCGCCCGTCAGCGTGCCATTGAGCACGACCACCATCACGCCGCCCGGTTGCAAGATGCGCCGCACCTCGGCCAGAGTCGTGCGTTCCACGATGAAGGGCGTGGGAAACGTTGAAACAACTGCCGCAAAGGTCGCATCGGCAAAGGGCAAATGCTGCGCCTGCCCCTGCACAAGTCTCGCCTGCCCCTTGAGCTTGCGCTGCGTGATGCGGCCCATATACGGCGACAGATCGAGGCCAATGCTGCTGTAGCCGGCCTCGCGCAGATCAATCTGCATATCACCCGTACCATGTGCCAATTCCAGCACACGGCCTGTCTTCGCCATTGGCAGATAATTAAACGCGGTACGTTGCCACACACGCCACGCCCCAAATGAGACGAAGGCACTCACGCGATCATAGAGAAAGGCGCATTCGTTATACAGCAGGCGAAAGCCAAAGCGCACCAACCGCCACCAGACATTCATTCCGCCAGCGCCTTCAAAATCACATCCGGGGTATCGGTGATGAAGCCGCTGACACCCAGAGCACGCAGATGTTTGGCCCTCTCAGCATCGTTGATCGTCCACACATTGACGAGACGCTCCAGGGAGCGAGCCTGCTGCATATACGCCTCATCCACAACACTGTGTCTGGGATGCCAGGCTTCACAGTCGTCGCGCAGAATGGCGGCCTCGGTGTCGACACCGGGTGCGTCATAGCCCATCTCCTGCAAATAGCCGAGCGGAACCTGCGGCATGATCTGGCGAAAACGCTTGAGGATGGTAGGGTTGAACGACGAGAGGCCCACATGAGCCTGCATGTTGTGGCGCTGGATGCAGTCTGCCACGATCTGCTCAACGCCATCTGAGACAGGACGTTCGCCCTTAATCTCGACGTTGACGATCATTTTCTGCCCAACGAGGTCAAAGACTTCATCCAGCGTGGGGATTTGCACGCCTTTATATGCCTCACCAAACGAACGCCCGGCATCCAATTCCTTGATCTCAGCCAGCGTCATCTCGGTAATGACGCCGTGACCATCGGTTGTGCCATCGACGGTGTAATCATGCAGGATGACGGGAAAGCCATCTTTGGAGCGATGAACATCCAATTCAATGCCATGTGCGCCCTGCGTCATCGCCAACTCAAACGAGGGGAGTGTATTCATCGGCGCGTAAGCCCGTGCGCCGCGATGCCCCCACACAAGCGCCCGTCCCTGATACCACTGTTCAACAATGTCGCGTGGACTCATGCCTCGACCTCGATTTGTCCGTCTGTCACGCGCACATTATACCAGTTGACAGGCACCTGATTCTGATTCACGCAGTGCCCATCCCGAATATCAAACGTGGCCCCATGCCGTGAGCAGGTAATCGAGTACCCATCGAGAGGAACATCATTCCCCTTGAGGTCTTCGGTGAGGACATTGCCATCGTGCGTACACATATCTTCAATCGCGTAATAGCGACCACTGACCTGAAAGATGGCAACCCAATGATTTTTAATGGAAAAGACCGCTCGTGCCCCTTCTGGAATTTCACTTGAGGGACAGACGGGGATAAATGTTTTCATACACATCTCCTGATCACAGAGACGTTATAGCGGGAAAGCCGCATCAGGGGCAAGAGGAATCACATGAGAATCTGAAAACGCACCCCCAACAAAAGCGGGCTACAATCCCATATACATGTTGATGCCCTCTTGTAGCACTTGCAAGCTGAACAGCGCACACCGTTCGCGTTGTTCAGACAGCGGCATCCCGATCATCTCCAAAATATGCTGGGGTTGAAGATATTGCACCTCATTAACAGGACGACCAATCAAGTATTCGCCCAGTAACGACGCGGACGCCTGGCTCACCGCACAGCCCTCGCCCTCCCAGCCCACCGCCGCAATGTTATAGCTTCCATCAAGTTGAATCGTGAGGCGCAGCCAATCACTGCACGTCTCGCTCTGGAGCGCATAATCAATATCATAGTGCTCTAGAGCGCCATCATTGCGACGATTATTGGCGTGATCAAGAAGTCTTTCACGGGCTTCGTCCGACATAAAATTCTCCTTGCGTTGCAGCAGCGTATGAGAGCAATACCTATAAATCGTATTATAGAACCCTTCAAGGGTCTTGCGATATAAGATTAGGTTGCATCCGCGTTTAGAATGTGTTTCGCAAAATTAACCTGCCAGGAGCCGCTTTTAAGCGGGCGGGCATGATGCGGAACACAGCTTTCACATGATTCAGATCAGCCATCAGCGGCACTTTCTATGTGGAGGGGCTTGGCGTGCCAAGCCCTCCCATCACACCAAATTTGTTTCGGTTTTCTTTTAGCTCAGGATTTTGGCTTCGATTTCATCGTGCAACCGCGCCCGTACCCGCTCAAATGGGATGCGCTGGAGCAGCTCATGGAAGAAGCCATCGATGACCATCAGTTGGGCTTCATTGCGCGGGATACCGCGACTTTGCAGGTAGAACAGCGGCTCTTCTTCCAGCGTGCCAAAGGTGGCCGCGTGGGAGCACTTCACGTCATCCGCTTCGATCTCCAGTCCAGGGATGCCATCCATGCGAGCATTGTCGCTCAACACAAGGTTGCGGCACGCCTGATAGCCATCGATCTTCTGCATTTTGGGCAGCGATTTGATCATGCCCTGCCACAGCGTGCGGGCCTCATCTTTGGCCGCGCCCTTAAACAGCAGATCCGTCGTACTGAGGGCGGCGTTGTGATTCTGCTGTGTATCCAGATCAAAGAATTGATCCTTGTCCGCAAAGAAGAACGCCGACATCCGCGCATTGCCACCCTTGCCCACCACATCGACTTCGAGGAAGGCTTTGGTCAAACGGCTGCCCATCGTGCCCGTCACCCAATCGAGATTGGCATTGGAGCCGACGATACCGCGCTGATGGCTGAACTCGTAGGTTTCACGATTCCACTCTTGCAGTGAGACATAGCGCAGATTGGCGCTGTCACCGACGATGAGTTCTGTCGCGCCTATTGTTGCAGAGTGAGTCGTGCCTTCTGCCGAGGCATAATCGACCTGCACAGTGGCCTGGGCATTCTCCTCCACCACGACCAGGATATGCGGCAGACTTGCGCCGGATTTGGTGTTGTAGATCACCAGATGCAGCGGCAGTTCCGCCACCTGATTGCGCGGCACATACACAAATGCACCATAGTTCCACAGCGCGGCATGGAGGGCGGCAAATTTGCCATCTTGCGGGTGGACAGCCTTCGTCATGAGATTTTCGCGCACAAGATCGCTGTGTTCACGCGCCGCCGTGCTCAGATCAGTGAAGATCACCCCAGCCTGACGCAGTTCATCAGCCAATTCGTGATGCACCAGACGGCCATCCACAAAGACCATCAGTCCGCCCTGCTTGTCGCCAATGAGGGGTGCAAGATTCTTCTCTGGCACAACATCGAGCGTCGCGCCATTGGCGATGATGATCTGATCGGCATCTTCCCAGCGAATATGCCGATAATCGGTGCGCCGCCATTCTTCTTCCATATACGGCATGGGCAGCGATTCGTAAATATCCCACGCCACCAGACGTGAGGCTTGCAGCCAGTCCGGTTCGTTGTGCTGCTGGCTCAACGCCTGCACATCGGCGCGGGTATAGCGCGGCGCAGCCACGCCGCGTGCGCGTCTTTGAACGACCATAATGTTTTATCCCTCGTGTGATTGTGTAGGGGCGCGATGCATCGCGCCCTTCCATGCAAATTGTTTTAAATCGGGGTCTACCCAATCGAGCCTTCGAGTTGAATCTGGATCAGGCGATTGAGTTCCAGCGCATATTCCATCGGCAGCTCTTTCACCAGCGGCTCAAGGAAACCGTTGACGATCAGCGCATTGGCCTCATCTTCGCTCACACCGCGAGTCATCAGATAGAAAAGTTGATCTTCACCGATTTTACTCACCGAGGCTTCATGCCCCATCGTCACATCTTTGGCATCGACTTCGATGGTGGGATAGGTATCTGAGCGGCTGCTATCATCGAGCAGGAGCGCATCGCACACCACATTGCTACGTGAGCCGTGTGCTTCCGGCCCAATCTTGAGCAGGCCGCGATAGCTGGAACGCCCGCCATCCTTGCTGATAGACTTGCTGATGATCTGGCTGGTGGTATTTGGGGCGAGATGAGTGATCTTCGCACCCGCATCCTGATGCTGACCTTTGCCGGAGAACGCAATCGACAGGACTTCACCATGTGCGCCTTCACCTGCAAGGATGACCGCCGGATATTTCATCGTCAGCTTAGAGTTATGGACAATGAAGCCTTCGCAGACAAAATTGCCTGTGCCTTCGACTTCGATATCCCAGGTGGGCGCAAGTTCCGCCGACGCTTCCGAGACATGAACAGGCGCAATTTCGATGGAATCGCTAAGGGTGATCTGTGAGCGCCCGACTGTGCGGCGTACTTGCGTTGTAGAAAGAGGCTGGCTTTGAGCTTTCTCACGCAGTTTTTGACTGACATAGGGATAGAAGCGTTGATCAATTGGGAACACAAGACGATGGCTGCCATGAGCCGTACATACGACGCCCATAATGACAACTTGCTTATCTTCGCTGAATTCCGTATGGAAACGCGCACTAATGCCCAGTGTCACGAGAAGTGAGGCGATGTCTTCCAACAGCAGAAGATTGACCGATTTAAGGCTGAAACCATCTTTGTTGACTGTACCATCTGCATCCAGATAGCCAGCAATGAAGGCGATACGCTGCGATTCAGGGAGTGACCATACCCAACTCGGTACACGCTTATTACGGGCCTTGCCTGTAAACCCATTGAGTTCAAAGAAGGCCGCGAGTTCCTTGCTATTCCAAGCCAGATGATGCCCATCAGCACGTTCTGTGGGTTCAGCATCAATAATATCCACCATTGTGCTAAGCAGCTTACCACGCGCACGATCTTCACGCGGGGTTGAGAAACCCACCTTCGCAAAACGCACAACATCAGGGGTCTTTCCTGCCTTGATTTCGATATTGCCATCACCAACCCAATAGCCAAACATCCACATGATATCATCTGTTGTGTATTCAAGAGACTTCATGCGTGAAGTCTGAGTACGTGTCATGCTGAGGCTGTCAGCATATTGATTCATCGAGTCAAATGTGGTCGTCAACACAGGCATCGTCAACTGATGCGCTTGTCCATAATCAATGGAGCGCATTGGAACAATCGCCTCTTGCAACTGATCGGCTCTTACATAGGCCAGTTGATAGCGCCCCAGCTTTTTGGCCACCTCAGCATTATGAACATACGAGTAGAAGGGATGATTGGCCGTCACACGCACCTGACGCTGCTTCATCGTCACCGTATGGACAGGCTGATAGCCGGAGAATACTTTGGCTTTCACGCGGCGGAAAACAAGTTGACCACTGGTTTCATCGTAGGACAAAACCTCATCGCCAATGGCTAATTTTTCAATGGGTTTCAAGCCCTGGGGCGTGGTGACAGTTTCGCCCTCTGCGATACAGCCTAAATTCCCATCGACCCATTCCATCGTGGCTTTTTTGTAGGCCACCGCCCGCTTGGTCACAAGATTGTAAACGTTATTTGACCAGTTCTGGATGGTGGTGTAGCGGCAACGCCCATTGTCCCTGACGATGATCTCGACAACGGCACTGTGCAGGCTGTTTGAGCTGTACGTCGGAGCGGTGCAGCCTTCAACATAATGCACATACGCGCCTTCATCCACGATGATCAGCGTGCGCTCAAACTGGCCCATGTTCTGCGTGTTGATGCGGAAATAGGCTTGCAGCGGCATTTCAATCTTGACACCCGGTGGCACATAGATGAACGAACCGCCCGACCAGACCGCCGTATTCAGCGCCGCGAACTTGTTATCGTCCGAGGGAATAATCGTGCCGAAATACTGGCGCACAATCTCCGGGTATTGGCGCAGCGCACTGTCCATATCCAGGAAAATAACGCCCTTGTCTTCCAGGTCTTTGCGGATGTTGTGATACACCGATTCCGAGTCGTACTGTGCCGACACACCTTGCAAATACTTCTGCTCGGCTTCGGGGATGCCCAGGCGATCAAACGTGTCTTTGATCTCGGCAGGCACTTCGTCCCAATCGCGCTCGGTCTGATCGGTGGCACGCACATAGTAGAAAATATCGTTGAAGTCGATGCCGCTCAGATCGCCGCCCCAATTCGGCATTTCCTTCTGGAGGAAGATGTCATAGGCCGCCAAGCGAATTTCGGTCATCCAGGCGGGTTCTTTCTTCAAGGCGCTGATCTGACGCACGATGTCAGCATTCAGCCCCTTCTGGCTTTTGAAGCTGTAGGTGACATCATCGTCATGGAAGCCATAGGTATCATCATAGGAGCCGCGCACATCTTTGAGCGCTGCCTCATTTTCCGTGAACTGCTTATCAGATTGAACTTGTTCGGTCATCGTGTCACATCCTTAAATTAGAGTGAGTGAACGGTTATTCGGCTTGCGGCAGAGCGTACTTCGCACGAATCCAATCGTAGCCATTGGCTTCCAATTGCAGCGCCAATTCAGGGCCGCCGCTCTCGACGATCTGTCCCTGGAACATCACATGCACATACTGCGGCTTGATGTAGTTGAGCAGACGCTGATAGTGCGTGATGACGAGTGCGCCCAGGTTCGGGCCTGTGAGTTTGTTGACGCCTTCGGCCACGATCCGCAGCGCATCAATATCGAGACCCGAATCGGTCTCATCGAGAATGGCAATCGACGGTTCGAGCACCGCCATTTGCAGCACTTCGGCGCGTTTCTTCTCGCCACCGCTGAAACCTTCATTGAGATAACGGCCTGCAAACTGTGATTCGACGCCCAGATCGGCCATCTTCTTGCGCATCAGGCGTGTGAAATCGGGGATGGAGATGCCTTTGCTCGTCGGGTCTTTGGCCTTCACACGGGCATTGAGGGCATGGCGCAGGAAATTCGCCAGCGTGACGCCCGGAATCGCCACCGGATATTGAAAGGCCAGGAACAGACCTTCGCGGCTGCGTTCGTCAGGTTGCATCTCAAGCACATTCTGGCCGTTGAGCAGGATTTCGCCTTCGGTGACTTCGTACAGCGGATTGCCGAGCAGGACATTCGCCAGGGTCGATTTGCCGGACCCGTTTGGCCCCATCAATGCATGAATTTCGCCCTGATTGATCGTCAAATTCACACCGCGCAGGATCGGTTTTTCATCGCCTGCAACGCGGACATGGAGATTTTGGATGCTGAGAGTAGCGCCCATCGTGTTTCCTCTCGTCGGAAAGATGTAAAGCGGGTTAAATTTTATGTGTACCCGATGTTTAAACGTGCCTTTAGTATATCAAGGCGTTTCACGAAGTGTCAATATTTATGATGAATATCTGCTTTATTCAGACGCGGGCATGAACATGTCTCTTTCGTCTTCGCCATATCCTGTAAAGTCCTCCTATGAGAATGGAACAAAGTGACCTGCTGTGAGCGTTTTGTGTTATAAGACATAAAAGAGAGTCATGGGAGAGTGAGAGCATGTCTGCACCCAAACGACAGGCCGCCGCCGCTGAAATTTTTAATCAGCAGAATATTATGTCCGAAGATGTTGATGATCTCCGTTACAGCTTTGACAATGCTGAGAGCGAACAGGCTGACGAGTTTCAACTGCGAGGTATGTTAGCCGTTGGTTCAGTCATGGGTGGGATGCCCGCCCCGGCCTCTGCCCCCATGCCGATTCAGGCACAGGCCGCCTATGCTGCCAATGGCCCGGCTTACTTTGCCCAACGCAGCGCTCCGACTGCCAGGAAAGAGGCTGCGCCCCTCTTCAGTATGAAGACCTCGGAAGAATTGCAGCTTGAGAAAGAGCCGATACAGGTGCGCGAAACGGGCTTCTGGCTGTGGAAGCGCGTCATTGTGCCGCCCAATGCCTATGTCGTGCATACGCGCCTGGGCCGAAAAGAACCCGTGACGCTCGGCCTGGGCGTCTCGTTCCGCTATAACCCGAATACCGATGCCTATCTGGTCGTGCCTGCGGCCATGCAAACGATTGGCATCGTCGCCAACAGCATCTCGAAGGAAAAACAGGGCATCAATGTTCTGGCCTATGTGCAGTGGCAGATCAGCGATTTTTCGGTGGCCTATCGCAAGCTTGATCTGGCCGACCCGCGTGATCCCCTCGGCATCGTGAATGCCCAACTGCGCGAACAGGCCGAGGCCGCGATCAAAGACAAGATCGCCACCATGAGCGTTGAGGATGTGCTGGCCGACAAAGCCCCGATCATCGAAGAGCTGACGCGCCGATTGAGCGAAGTGAGCCAGGGGCGCTATCAGCGCGAAGACAGCGCCGACAGCGAAGGCTTGGGCATCAAGATTGTCACGGTACAGATCAAAGAGGCTCGCGTGAGTTCACAGCGCCTGTGGGAGAATCTGCAAGCGCCTTATCGCCATGAGCAGGAGAAAGAAGCGCGTCTGAGCTATTTGCAGATGCAGGAGCACATTCGATCCAAAGAACTGACCACCCGTCAGGTGACGGAGACGAGTGAGGCCGAGGCTCAGGTCGAAATCGAGCGCATCAAACAGAGCAAACAGACCGAGGGCCTGGAACTGCGCCTGACGGAAGAGCAAAAGCGCTTTGCCCAAGAACAGACGACAGCCCGCCAGCGCATCCAGCTTCAGGAGGAGACCACGCTGGTGAGCGAGGAATCCAAACGGCGCTTGGAGATTGAACGCGCCCGTTTGGAGCAGGGAGCGCGACTTGCGGCCCTGGAACGCCAGCAGGAAGAGGTCATCGCCCGCGCCCGCACCGAGGCCGAAGCCGAAGCACAGAAAAAAGTCCTGCGCGTGGAACAGCGCCTGAAAGAGATGATTGAGGAGCAGCGGCTTTCCGCGCAGATGGCCGCCGTTGAGCAGGAACGTTTGCAGCGCGAAGAGGCGCTCAAGGTGGTCGAACATGCGTACTTGCAGCGCGTGCAGGCCCTGGAAAATGAACGTGAGCAGCGGGCCACCGAAGATCGCCTTGCCCGTGAACGCCTCACGACCCACGCCCAGCTTGATCTGCAAGAGGCCGCCAATCAGACGCGCTTCCGTCAGCAGGAGTTTGATGCCCAGATTGCGCGGCTGTACCAGGAGGTGCGGAATCTCACCAACGCCCGCGATCTCGAACGGCTCTTCATCGAGCGGATGCCGGAATTGGCCTCGCACATGCCCGATATCCAGGAGATGCGCGTGCTGCAAACGGGCGATGCCCCCACAAGCCTCAATGCTGTCATCGGCGGATTCATCACGCTGTTCGATACGCTGCGGGCCAGTATGCAGCATGATGAAAACATTGAAGAATAGCAATCAGAGAACCCTTCCAGAGGAGGCCCTCATGTTGAGGTGTCTCCTCTGGAAGAGCATCGTGATCGGGCGAGTAGAGGGAGCGGAGATCGATGGAAAAACAGAAACGACTGCCGCCTGACGACTCATATCCGTCCATCGATATGAGTCAGTTTGGTGTCAAAAAGAGTGTCAGCATCTTGCCCTGGATCGGCAGCCGCGTGTGGTTTGTCGGCGTGTTGGCATTATTTGCGCTCGGCCTCTGCATCATGACATTGGCCGCTGGTATCGTCGTGCCCGATGCCAATGCCACACGAACACCCTATCATGTCGCGTCACAGCAGGCGCAGGTCACAAAATCTCCCGCCCCAACAGGCTCCCCTACCGCCCGCATGAGGCTCACACCGCTGCCGTTGATCACGCTCGGCTCCAGCGCCACAGCAGAAGGCAGATAGACCGTCATAGTGTAAGGACTATGAGTCGTTACATAGACATTAAGTTAAGACAAAATATTCGTTTTGGGCATACCTTATGGAGAAGCGAAACAAATTTGGCGTGATGGGAGGGCTTGGCGTGCCAAACCCTCTGCTTTGCGCCCAAAACGTCTTAGAAGTCGTTTGATAATGCAAAATGTTATGCATGATTCGTGTAGGGACAGGGCCTGCCCTGTCCATTTTCACGCGATGAACGGACAGGGCAGGCCCTGTCCCTACGCCAAAATACATTTTTTTGT
>DAOTUR010000774.1:0-1891 GCA_034436915.1 Anaerolineae bacterium | reverse complement strand
GGGGTGTGTTTAACAAACGTGTAACGAGCCGCCAAGTGATGAGTAGAAGATAAGAGGAGAAAAGATTACTCCTCAAGTAACTCGATGCGACGAGTCAGATCGAGCAAAGAGGGTTCGGTGTAGACCATAATTGTGTTCAGATCACTGTGTCCGAGTAAGGCGGCTAAACCACGCAGATCGGCAGGGTTCTTGTGGAGATAGCGGGTGGCAAAGGTGTGGCGCAGCTGATGAGGCGTGACTTTATCAATCCGCGCCTGAAGACAGTATTTGTCGAGCAGTCTCAAAACGGAGGAGGGGTGAGAGAGTGAGCCTTTTTGCCCAATCCACAAGAAGGGAGAGGGATCAGGGCGTTGGGCTAAATAATCGTTGAGGGCTTGGCGGACAGTTTTGATGAGAGGGACAGTCCGATAGTGACCGTATTTTCCGTGTCGAACGATCAAATAGGCCGAGCGTTTATCAAGATCAATCAGGTCAGTGACCTGTAGATCGAGGAGTTCACCTACGCGAATGCCCGTTTCGACCAGGACTTCAATGAGCGCAATATCGCGTAAATGCCCTCGTTTATAGACCGCACGAAGCAAGCGATGCAGGTGCGTGTCGGAAAGACCGGCGGGTTTGCGTTTTTCAAGGCGCAGAGCGTGGACGCGATGGGTTGGGTTTTGAGCGATGAGGCTGGTTTCGACACACCAAGACAAGAAGCTCGAGAGAGCCACGAGGCGCTGATTAATCGTGGCGGGGGCGACGGGCCGTGCGGCGGCATCCGGTCTACCAGAAGCCCGAACTGCTGGCGACGGCCCCCAATCAGGTGTGGTCATGGGATATCACAGCGCTGCGTGGCCCTCATAAATGGATGACCTTCCCTTTATATGTAGTTCTGGACATCTACAGCCGCTGTGTGGTGGGCTGGATGATCGCCGAAGTCGAGAGCAGTGACTTCGCCAAGCAACTCATCGCTGCGAGTGTTTCCAAGCAGGGCATTCAATCTGAGCAATTGACTTTACACGCCGACAACGGGGCGCCGATGCACGGCAAAGCCTTGCAGCAGTGACTCATCGACCTGGGCATCGCCAAAAGCCACAGCCGTCCGCAGACCTCAGATGATAACCCCTTTTCTGAGGCCCAGTTCAAAACGCTCAAATATCACGCCACTTATCCGGCCCACTTTAGCGACATTGAGGCCGCCCGGACGTGGGCACGCGGCTTCTTCAATTGGTATAACAACGAACATTATCATTCCGGCTTGAACCTGCTCACCCCTTCCAGTGTACATGAGGGGACAACCGCCCTCGTCCGACAGCAGCGCCAAAGGGTCATGGACGCCGCCTTCAGCGCCCATCCCAGCCGCTTTTGCCGCGGCGCACCGCAGGTCAAAGGCGCACCGTCCGCCGTGTGGATCAATCCGCCACGCGGCCCAGAGAATCTCTCTTAAGCACTTTCACCAATTTGTTTCAAAACCCTTGACACATACCGTGGTCAGTGCGTGGGCGAGTGCCAACGGGATTACACTGGGACAACGAAAAGTCGATGCAAAATCGAATGAAATCACGGCCATCCCCGAACTGCTTGAGATGCTGAACGTGACGGGATGTATCGTGACGATTGACGCGATGGGATGTCAAAAGAAAATTGCTCAAAAGATTCGGGATGGGAAAGCCGATTACATCTTAAGTTTGAAGGAAAATCAAGGCAATTTCCTGCAAGATGTGCAGGACTGGTTTGCCCACGCTGATCAGGTCAACTTTGCGGGAATGACGCACGATTATCATGAAACCGTCAGATACCCCACGCCTAAAGGCTATACATTACCCACAAGTCGGAGAGGGGTTGAACATGGGGTAAACTAGGGAGTGTTGAGGGAAGAACATGACAAGAAACGGAGCCATACCCGACA
>DAOTUR010000773.1:0-4255 GCA_034436915.1 Anaerolineae bacterium | reverse complement strand
ATCGATTGCAAAAATTATTCCGACTATACACCGGCGCTGTTCGGTCTAACAGAGAATGATTTTGGCTATCGTTATAAGCTCAATGGCCAATACTTTGAGCGCCGTGCGATTGAGAAATGGCACATGATTGCGGAGCAGGAGGGCGATAGGAGCCGTCTCATCTACATCAATATCGCTACATCGCAAGAGCGGTTGCTGCAATACTATCGTTGCGAGGGAGATCAACTCCGGCGCGTCCATCGTTTCAATGAGGCACAAGTCATTGTCGTGCCTGGGGCTCTCGACACTCACAATCCGAATATCCGTCATGACACCTTCGTTCAATTTTTGCAGGATCTGGAGACACACTTATGAGCAAATCACGCCAACCCAAGACAGTAGCCGTCCGTACCACCACTGTGCGCATTGTTCCGCCAAGCAATTTCAAACGTCTCTCAGACCAGTATTGCTTGGTTCGCTATGTGCTTTCAACAACGTTTCAGTATGAGAAGACAAAGTACAGCAGTCAGAAATTCGCTCGTTTGCACAATGCTTTGAAAGAACAGATTGAGGCTCCCTACCGTGTGTTCACTCATGCCATAGTTGAGGGAAAGAAGAGGTGGGCTGTTTATGTACTGTATCCACGTGACAAAATGAAGGGCACCGAACCGCCCAACGTTACCTTTGAAGATGACGACTTGCCATCAAAGAAAATTGAATTCCAAGATGAGCAGCTGATCAGCAAGGAACACTATCATAACTTCATCAAGCTCTTGCAAATTGCATATTTTCGTAGCGAGCCACAAAGCAGTCGCTTTGTGGGGATGGATAAATGCTATGTTTACGCCAAGCGCGAAGAGGACAAAAAAGGGCGTGAGCTCAAGCACGTTTGTCTAGACATGAATCTGATGGGCGATAAGCATGATCACTATACATTCGCCGTATATGGCCAAGCGCGCCCTTTCCGACGCGAGACAAAGCCTGATCCCAAGTATTTCCACCTTAATGTCTACTATACGCTGTTGCCTACTACGGATGGCTTTACGGTCTTTGGACAGGTCAAGCGCAATCAGGTTGAAGCTGAAATAAAAAATGGATCGGCTCTTTACATTCAGCGGGGATTTGGGGGCCAGCGCACAACGCTTGATTATCACTCAATCCAAGATGGGGATGTTGAACAGACACGCGGCTACCTTGTAGATACGTTCATTCGCGGATTAGCGGCCTTTCTGGAGAAGTATGGATTTGCTCTGGAGCCAATAGAGCGTGAATTTTATGAGTTACCAGAGAACTCAACGAGCCAATTCAAGCTCCCCACTGATACGCTGGAGAGCATCTATGTATATGATATGCGATACAAGCGGGACATTGACCTCAATCAGTATCTTGCACCCTTTAGAAGCGAATTTTCAACACTGGTCTTCGAAATCGTTGACGATCTACCGGATGACTGTGCAGTTCCCGTATTGATCTTTCAGGATTGTTCAGTAAAGGCATTTAATGAGGGCAACGCTTTCCACAAGGAGATCGATCCTCATCAGCAAATCTATGCCCAAAAGCAATCTGTCGCCAAGCAGTTTATCAATGTCAACGATAACGATCCTGATCATCCAGCCTTCAAAACAGTAGAGAACTATCTTAAATATGGCTTTGAGGCACCAAGTCGGCCTGAGATTCTCATGATCTTGAATCAGCTGTTTCTCAAGCACTTGATTCTACATCATCCTACCGCCTCACTTCTGCCACTGAACCTGAAGAATCTGATGTTCGTCCATAGTGAGAATCGATGGCGTGACGGGATCAAGATACCTTATCAGGTTGCCACCTATATTGAAGGTGGAAGGATCTGCTTTTTGAATCTTCAGAACAAGCCAGAGAAAGACATGTTCTACCAACGTCTTGACTCATATGGCCCCGCTGTCGCAGCGGCTTATGATGATCACACTGGCGCAAATAATGAAGACGATAGTGAAGATGCACCATCTCAAGGAACCAAGTATTACGATGTAATCCTTGGCAAAAATCTCTGCGTGGAGATTTTGGATGCCCGTGAGACGTTGCTTTACAACTATGAAGAGATCATCCGTCGATTGGATGAAGCTAGAACACAACAGGATATAGACGACCTTAAATTGACGCCTCATTATCAAACTCTTGTGGGCGACTCGAAGTACGACGAGGAGTACTTCGTCCTAAGAGGCTTTAAGGGAGGCATGAAGGTCAAGAAGAAACAGGATGAGGATGCCTGGCATTTGTATGAAGCCGTTCGCAAGTATGATGCCTACCTAGACAGCCTGAGAGACCGCTATGACAACCTTTCGTTCCTAGATCTGAAAAACACTGACGAGTTTCGACAGAAGATTGCAGAGATCTTCGAGCACACATGGGAACTTCACACGCTCTATAAACGGATTGGATTGTTTAAGGGAACACGCGAAGCCGACCTTGTCTCTGTCTATGAGGGCATCTGGTATACGGATGATTTGCGCTATGTCGTAGGGGCTTCACAAGGCATGAACGTGTCTCAAGATCGCGCTCACCGCGTGCGTCAATTCATCATCTATGAAGGCGCTGATACCTTTGATATCAAACTAATTCTCGAAGCCATGAGCGTACAGTTTGTGCGGCTTAATCAATACACTGTACGCCCTTATCCATTTCATCTCATCGATCTCTACATTGACAATGTACTACAGTACACAAAAAAGATGGCGTGAGCGTTCTATTTAGCGAATAACCTTGAGTGAAAATCTCTCTCGAAAACCGATCAAACCAGTCAAACCGATCAGGATGTGCTGACCAGTTGACTGGTTTTGATCACTTTGACCGGTTATTTGGTTGTTCCATTCTCAATTGGCAGTACATCGTAGCGCTGCATCATATCTAACACCTCATGACGTGTAATGGCATAAATTTTGCCACCCACATGATGTTTACGGCGAGAATTATCAACGAGCTGCAAGCGCTTCAGCACATGTCCAATCCACTGGGCATTTCCCATTTCATCGACAGACTGGCCCATCAATCCCCTGATCTTTTCGCGCAGATCTGTTGCCTTAATCCACACCATCTCATCACCTGCCCGACTCAGCCACTCGAGTGCCTGCAAAACAGCCTCTTCGCGCTCACTGAGCGACTTGCCTTCACTGACCTGCTCATCCCATTCAGCCGCATGAGAGATTGCGTCCAATAGCCCTCTCACATGGCCTTGCTCTTCAAAGAACGCAGCGAGTGCTACTAGAGGCGACCATAATTCCCCTGAACGGTTATGCAATTTATGTAGATCAGAGCGCTCAAAGAAGTTGCTGTAGACGGATGAAAAATGCGTTAGCGCCAGGCTGTAGAGCTGATGGCGTAGAGACGCTCCATCGAAATCAGCCGGGAAAGACGGCATCTTCTGTAGAGTCCGCCGCATGGGGATGGCAATGCAGCGACTGGCGAGGATATCCTCCAATCCCATGATAGCGGCCAAAATCTTCGGCGAGTAGACATCAAAGGCCTGTGGCTTCAGATCATCTCCCGTGATGCGGATGGCCGGCATGCCTTGTTTGTAGCCACTGTTGAGAAGCTGCCGGATCTGCTGCATCCCAGAGTCTTTGGGATTGTGATAGCGTTCTGCCTCATCAATCCCGACGGTGCAGCTTGTCTGATGAATTAGGCGAAACATGCTTGGCCCAGTTGGATCAGAAGTCGTAATCATATTGAATGCCAGAGGTTGCAGGAGGCGCAACACCGTGCTTTTTCCGCTATTCTTTGGCCCATTCAGTGCCAGATAGGGATAAGCGGGAAACATCGTGTAGAAATACGTGCCAATGACCCAGAGGGTCAGAATGCGGCTTTCAACCTCTGAGCGGAAATCGATATAGGTGGCGAAGAGTTGATGGATCGCATTAAACACCTCACCGGGATGAACGGTTTCCCCTTCCAAGAAGCGTTTGATATCGCTGTGCCGCCAGCGCATGAGAAACTCTGATCCCTCTGGGATCACTTTGAGAGCCACCTCCTGACCATTGACAGTGATGATTTGCTCATCGGACAAACGGCGCAGTTCACGGGTACTCGTCACGAGATACGGCTGGATGTTGAGCCTGTTGCCCTTGATCCGCTCCATAATCGAGACAGTCACCATCGCTAGATCACGACGAAAGCCGAGGGCAGGAGAGAGAAGGGGAATGCTGTCATTGAGAACCTGGGGCATGTCGTTGTCTTGATCCTCTTTCTCAAATGTCTGAACCTGGGCCACTTTGAGCAGATCCGTGAAAGCACGACCTTTAAT
>DAOTUR010000772.1:0-6612 GCA_034436915.1 Anaerolineae bacterium | reverse complement strand
AGCGTTCAGGAGCGTTGGCGATGGAGGGAGCGCTCAACGTGAGCGTATCACCGCCTGTGGGGGGTGCTCCCGGCGTCAGGGCCAGCCCTGGTACTTGCGTCAGCGCGGCGGATTGTGTTGCATCCAACGGCGGCAGTTGTGTCAGTACAGCCGATTGCGTCAAATCCAACGACGGTACTTGTGTCAGCGCAGCGGATTGTGTGGCATCCAACGGCGGCAGTTGTGTCAGCACAGCCGCTTGCGTCAAATCCAACGGCGGCAGTTGTGTCAGCACAGCCGCTTGCGTCAGCAGCAATGATGGATCAAGCGCGTTGGCGGTCAGCAGCAGCGAGGCATCCATCGTGGGGATGACGGGCGTCCCCACCTGCGACACACGCTGCCCATAGGGGCGGCTGTTGCGCTTGGGCGGGACGGGCGTCAGCGGGCCGGCTTCGCTGGCAGGCACTTCGCGTATTGCAACGAGGAATTGAGCAATCCAGGCTTGTGTGCCATCGGCCAATTCAACCTGCACCCACGACTTATCCTCGTTATAACTCACCACCCGCACCTGAGCGCCGGGGGCAAGGGCCTTGACGATGCCAAAGGTTGTGGCTGGCCCGCTGCGCGTATTGACGTTGCTCTGGGCAATGATAATCGCCACTTCAACCGTGTTGTTGGGGCTGGGCGGCGTGATCCGCAGTCCTGGCTCGGTGGTGGCAGTTGGCTCACTGCTGGTGGCCGCCGCTATGGGCGTATTGGTGGCGCTGGGAAGCACGTCTGTCGCGCTGGGCGTTTCAGGCGTGGCTGTCGTAGCGCTCTCCGTCGCCGTTGCGGGGATGTCAGTGGTGGTGGCGATCACCTCCGTCGGCGCGGCCTCTGTTGTGGCGGCGGCCTGCACGGTGGCTTCCGCCGTGATCTCCTGCGTGACCACAGGCACAACCGTCGGCGGAATGACCGTTGGTGTGATAGGCAGGGCAGTGGGCAGAATCACGGGCGTCGGACGATCCGGCAGAGCAATCGTCACGGCCCCCTGCGCCGCCAGCATCTTTGTATAGGTCACGGCATCACGATAGCCCGTCAGCAGACCTGCCACCTGTCCCTGCTGCGTATACGGCACAATCAGCGGGAGGGCCGCCGCGCTGGAGGCGATGATGACCGGAACTCGTTTGCCGACGCGGGTTTGTTCCAGCCATGTCTGCACGCTCTCGGCATTTTCGGCCACGATGACGGCCAGCGACACATCATCCAGCGAACGCAGCGCCAGACTGCCGCCCTGGATATCCGTCGGCAGCAGGCTGCTGCTGTTGGCATCCAAGTTGCGAAGGCCGAGCAGCGAGCCAGGCTGATAGCCGAGGATATCATAAGCGCGGCCCTGATTTTGCTCACCCGCCAGATCAAACAGAATATTTTTCGCATGAGTCAATCCGATGGGATTGGTGCTCAAGAGGATCGGGCGTGCGCCTTTCGACAGAATATGCATCAGCGTGGCCCGCAGCAACGGATCAAGCTCGGCTGCGCCTGTTGGCCCATATTCAGCGGCCACGAGGACAGGTGCGCCAGCGGGCAGCGTCGCAATTCGCACGAACGCATTCGAGGCCGTGCTGCCGGGCGCGAAGACCGCCGCAGGCTGCTCACTGATATTCAAGGCCGGGACGAAAAAAGGCAGCGTCACCGCGATGAGCAGCAAAGCCGCCACCAACCAGCGGGCCAGCGGCAGTGTGCGGCGGCGCACACGCGGTGTTGAGGAGCCGATTTCGGCGGCGCTGCTGTGGCCCACCAGCGAACGCAGCAGCAGGGCGTTCTTTTGCTGTTCCGGCGTCACGCGCAGCGCGGCATCCAGCGCGGCTGAACTGCCCACGAGAGACGTGCCGGGTTCCAATGCTTCGGAGACACCGGGCAGCACATTCTCCAGGACGCGGCGGCGTTCGGGGGCCTCTGCTGAGGCAGAGGTCAGACTCAAGCCGGCTTCGCGCAGCGCCTTGAGGCGATCATCCAGGCTTTCCAGCGGGCGATCCTGGTATTTCTGGCGAATAATGCCTGCTGCCGACAGTTGAACGTCGGTGCTGGCGGCGGCTTCACGCAGCCACTCCGGGACATCCGGGTTTTCTTCGGCGGCAAAGGTCGGGATTTCCTCATCGGGCAGTTCGGGCATGTTGCTGAAATCGAACGTGTCCATGCTGTCCGGCACAGGCACAATCGGCGACTCATCCGCATCGCCAAACAGATCATCCAGATCGACCTCTGGTTGCTTGGGCGAGGGCGTTGCTCTGGCGGCAGGCGCGGCTTTGACAGGCTCAGGCTCTAGCACATCGTCGAGCGAGATATCTTCCAGCGCATCCAGCCAATCCGGTTCGGCATCGGGCGCGGCTTCAACGGGCGCGGCAAACCAATCGTGCTCGTCCTCTGTTGGGCGGCTTGATGCGACCATATTCGCCATGTAATCGGCATCGGCATCGGCATCGGTATCGGTATCGGCAGCATCAGCCTCGGCGAAGAAGCTGGCAAAATCATCTTCACCCTCGGCAACAGCCTGTTCAGCATCAGGATCGAAGCCCTCCAGCCAATCATCTGTCCCAACGGCACCATCTGTCTCGGCAAACATCGCCTCGAAATCGATGTCGTCCGTGACCGCCTTGACAGGCTGGTGCGGGGCTGGCATCTGGCTGACGGGCTGCTCTTCGGGATCATCGCTCAGGAAGAGGCTGGTGTAATCAATGTCATCCTGAACGTCGTCGCTGTCGCTCTGGCCGAGGATGGCATCCAGATCAAACTCATCATCGAAGGCATCCGAGGCCGCCGCCATCGGTGCGGGCGTGCTGTCGGGCGCGGCAAACATGGCGTCAAAATCAAAGTCGTCCGTACTGGGCGAGAGATCATCAGCGGCCTCGTCCTCTATGCCATAGGGCATAAATTCCGCAGGCTCTTCCAGATAGCCCGTGAAGCCTGTCGGGGTGCGTGTGCCGCCCGACCAGTCTTGCGGCTCCTGCGCTGAGTCGTCTTTATCGGCATCGGGAACGTCGGGGTCTTGCAGATCGGCCAGCCAGGAGGGAAGTTCGACGGACGCGGCTGAGGACTGTGACGATGCTGCTGGTGCATCATCGATATCCATCATCCAATCCGGCGTGTCGTTGACATCCGTCTGCGGGCTGCCGAACTGTCCTTCAGGATCGGCCATCCAATCGAGGAGTTGGCCCGTATCCGTCGGCTGTGAGGGGGTATCATCGGGCGCGGCAAAATTCATGTCGCTGTCGGATGGCCCGTCATCTTCGTCATCCCAACCGCTGTCTGCGGGGCTGGCGGCGACATTGGGCGTGTCCTCCTGCCAATCCAGATAGCCTGTGAGACCTGTGCTGGCCCGCGAGCCGCCCCCAGTTGGCGCATTGGTCTGCCAATCGAGTTCTCCTGTCACGCCTGTATCAGCATCAAAGGCAGATTTGCCGCCCGATGGGGTCGGATTCTGCCAATCGAGGGCCGACTCCGACGGATCATCACCCGTCTGGCCTGACGAGGCGATTTGTTCATCCTGCCACGAGAGACTCCCGGTGAGTCCGGTATGCTCTGAGGAGTCGCCCTTGTCTTTGTGTTCGGCGTCATTGAGCCAATCCCAGTTGAGATCGTCATCGTTCTCATCATTGGGGGGCTGGCTCTTAGGGTCCTTGTCGCGCATAAGTGCCTCAGTGGTAGGTTTTGTCCTGGCCGAATAAGATGCGAAGGCCCGTGAGCGCCGTCGCCAGGCCGATGCCGATCAATAAGCCGCGTACCCCCGCATTGATGGGTACAAGGAGAAGCCAGTTGTAGAAGCGCGTCACCACATCCAGGCCGGGCAGGGCTAACGGCAGCGCCGCTACCAGCACCAGCACGATCATGGCGACGAACAGCGCCCGATGGAACGACACCTCCGTCCGCAGGATACGACTTGCGCCGTACACGAGCGAGAACAGCAGCAGCGCCGCCAACGCCGATTCCATCGGAATTTGAATGCGTTCCAACAGCAGGCGGCTGGTGCTGGCAGACGAGGCGACATTCTGCGTGCGCTCAAACACATACAGCAGCAGCGTGCCGACAAACGTGATGATCAGCACCAGACTGTTGATGCGGTTGATGCGGCGGCCTTCACCCGCGACGAAGCGCGTCAAATGCACGCTCATCAGATTGACGAGGCCCAGGATGATCGTGAGCGCGATGACCAATACGGCCACTTGCACAAACAATCGCGCAAGGATGGCGAGAAATGGCACATCGCTTGTGGTATTTGTCAGGAGGCTTGTGATGTTGTTGAGAAAATTCCAGACCTCGCGCAGTTCCGGCCCGATGAGCAAGCCCACCAGCGTAATCACGCCGACGGTGATGATGACAACCGATGACAGAACCGTTCCTAAGCGCAGTCGCATCTTATGCGCCTCCCGGTTGCAGCAGCGGTTGTACCACAGCGATGACCGCCACAATGACCAGCACCGCCGCCATCGTCAGGCGCAGGGCGTCCGCGATGCGGCTGCGGCGCAGGAGTTCGGGCGTCTGGCCCAGATAGCTGCCGGCTGCAAACATTTCATCTCCAATGAGGGCATGATCGGCCATGGCATACGCCACCGCCTGCCCCGCAAGCTGGTCGCTGCCCGCCGTGACGGAGATACGCTGGCGTTGGGCGGCTTCGGCCATCAATGCCAGTTCGATGCCCATGCGCCCCAGCAGATAATGAGAGGCGACTCGTTCTTCCGACTGCATGGCGACGATGCCGCTGGCAAAGGCGAGTGAGTTGGGGCCGGACGGATACCAGCGTGCTCCCACGCGGCGCACACCATCGCGCCGCTGGCGAAGCTCGTTATAGGTGTCGGCTCTGCCGCTGATCTCATAGGCCCGCCGCAGCGTATCAAAGGCGAGGGGCAAGGCGGATGTTTCGGTGACGCTGAACAGCGGCAGGGCATCGCCGACGGTAATTCTCTGCGCGGTGTAATAGGCAAAATCGGCGGTGGCGAGGGCCAGCGGGGTCGAATCGTGACCGGGCGCGGCACTCCCAAAGGAGATATGGATGGGGCGGCCTGCCTCAATACTGGCGCTCATCTGTGACGGTACAGCGCTGTAGGCGGCAATGGGCCGCTGAAGGAAGCTGCTGCGACGTTTCAGAAAGGCATTGAGCGCCCCGTTCAATCCGAGGATGAACAGAATGGCAAACAGCGCGATAAATTGGCTGGCGGCGTCCAGAGTCTATCCCTCCTTATTGGGATCGTGCGGCTGGCCCAGGGCGGCTCGCAGGGTGGACAGGCCATCGGGGTCTTCCAGCGTCTGGGCAAGCTGCATCCAGGCGTGGCGCTGACCGAAGAGTCCTGCCGCAGGCGTGCTGACATACAGCATCTGGGCGATGAGGGGTGCAGCGGGTTCCAACACATCCATAAGTAACAGAAGTGTCCCGCCCCACCCCCGCGCTTTTGCCGTATTAAGCCAATCCGGGAGCAGCGAAGGGTCGTTCATCATGGAGCGAGTATAACACGGGGCAAGAATTGGCGAAACTTCTCCCGCCAGCGGCATGACTTATGTCTGTGTTGTGAATTAATGATAGAGTGCCTATGCCCCCGGCAGCCACGACGGATAGGCCCCGCCATTGATGGTGATTTGCTGGACGTTCTGCCCATCAGCGGTCATGAGAAACACCTGATCGCCGCCGTTCATATTCGATGAAAAGGCGATGAAGCGCCCATCCGGGCTGTAGCTGGCCGCCCAATCACTGCCGGGGCTGTTATACAGGATGCGGATCTGTTTCGTCTCCGCATCAAGCGTGGCGATGGCATTGTCGCCCCCGTCCAACTGGGTGATGAACAGGATGGTTCTTCCATCCGGGCTGAACAGCGGCGAGGCATCGCGCACATGATTATCGGTGAGCTGTGTCAGCGTCCCATCGCTCAGGTCGTAGCGCATAATCTCCCACGAACTGGCATCGCTCTCGCTGCCCCTGGTGAAGACGATATAGCGACCATCCGGGCTGTAGCGGGGATGGCTTTTGCGCGTGCTGTCGCTGAACACCAATTGCAGTTCAGAGCCATCGGGCCGCACACGGTAGATATCGAGGTTGTTATCCTGCCGCACATCGGAGGAAAAAATAATCCACTGGCTGTCGGGCGACCACGAGGCCAAGCGATCCACAAAATTATTTTGCGTCAGTTTGCGGAGCTGGCTGCCATCGCGCTTGATGATGTAAATATCAAAATCCCCATCGGCATTGGATTGGTACACAATATGCTGCCCATCGGGGGAGGCGGTGGGATAGCTGGTGTCGGTGGTGGCATCGGTGAGAGTGATTTCTTCCCATGTCGCCGTATTGAGGATGAGGACTTTGAACGACTCAACGCCACCTGTCCCCGCCCGCCAATCGGCATAGAGCAGCGTACCTGTGACGTCGTTCAGCGCGGTCATGAGGCTGGGCGTCGTTTGCGGCACAGCAGGCGGCTCAGACAGCCCATAATTGAGATCCGTCGGGAACGAGGTGGTCGAGTCTGTCTGGTCGGGAACGAGCGTCTGCCGCAGCGCATCCGATGTGCCATCCAGCGGCGCAGGCGAGCCGGACAGGACGCTTGGACGGGTGACGCGCAGAGTCGGCGTTGTGCTGCTGCTGCTGGCGTCCTGCGTCACGCCCCGATTATC
>DAOTUR010000771.1:0-6181 GCA_034436915.1 Anaerolineae bacterium | reverse complement strand
GGCCGGCCTGTATCGTGCCTATCCCGATGAATCGAGCCTTGTAGCCCATGTGCCGCGTCAGCAGATGGAACAGGCGCAGCAGTGGGCGCAGGGCCGCATGAAGCGCAAAGTCCTGGGTGCAGCCGAAGCGCTTGAGGGCGGCGTGGGGCGGGTTGTGATCGGCGCGGGCATGGGCGATGCGCCTGTCTCACAGGCCTTAGCGGGTCGTGGCACAGTCTTTTCCTGAGACCTCACCCAATCCTCTCCTTTGGAAAGGGTTGGGTGAGGTCAAAAACCTAATCGTCATAAAAATGAGGTTCCTATGACAGATATCACCGATTTGACGACCATCGCCCGCGAACAGCAGCACACCAGCGGCGCATACTACAAACGGCCTCTCACACTTGTGCGAGGACAGGGCGTCACCGTCTGGGATGATGCAGGCCGCGCTTATCTTGATGCCACCAGCGGTCAGGGCGTCGTCCTGCTCGGACACGTGCATCCGCATGTGACACAGGCCATCCAGCATCAGGCCGAAACGCTCGTCACCTGCACCGAGATTTTTTATAACGATCAGCGGGCTAATCTGTATACGACGCTCGCTCGCATTTTGCCTGCGGAGATGGGGCGTGTCTTCCTTTGTAACAGCGGCGCAGAAGCGATTGAAGGCGCGTTGAAAGTTGCTCGCCTGCTGACAGGGCGCAGCGGATTGGTGGGCGTCAAACGCGGCTTTCATGGGCGCACATTGGGTGCGTTGGGGCTGACCTGGAACAAAGATTATCGTGAGCCATTTGTGGGCTGGACGCCGCCCAACATCACGCATGTCACATCGCAGGATTATGACGCGATAGACGAAGCCATCACCGATCAAACCGCCGCTGTGATGCTGGAACCCGTGCAGGGCGAAGGCGGTGTCTATCCGATTGATCCAGCATGGCTCCAGCATGTGCGCCGCCTCTGCACCGAACGCGGTGCGCTGCTCATCATGGATGAAGTGCAGACGGGCCTGGGACGTACCGGGCGCTGGTTTGGCTTTCAGCACAGCGACATCATGCCCGATATCATCGCCCTGGGCAAAGGGCTGGCAGGCGGCGTGCCGATGGGCGCGGTTGTGTGGCGCTCGGCGCTGGGGACGATCCCGGCAGGCACACATGGCACGACCTTTGGCGGCAATCCGCTGGCGAGTGCGGCAGCCGTTGCCACTCTGGAAACGCTCGAACGCGAACATCTGCCTGAGAATGCTGCCACGATTGGCACATGGTTGATGGAGCAGTTGCGGGCGGTGCAGGAGACTTTGCCCCTCGTGCGTGAAGTTCGCGGCCTGGGCCTCATCATCGGCGTGGAACTGCGCCAGCGTGTGACGCCTGTGCTGCAAGCCTTGCAGGAGCAGCACAGCATCCTGGCGCTGCCTGCGGGCCAGACCGTGCTGCGTCTGCTGCCGCCTCTGATCCTGAACGAGACCGAAGCGGAGACACTGCTGCAAGGCGTGATCGCGACATTGAAAAGCTAAATGTGGTTGGCACTATGGGCGTGAATACCATGCACATAGCAGTGACGGAATAACGTAGGGGCGACCCATGGGTCGCCCAAAATCGCCCTATCTTATGAAGGGCGACCCATGGGTCGCCCCTACAAGTCGTCTGAGGAGATAGATATGCCCGTAACACCCGAAGCCGCCGAACGTCTCATCCATGATCTGGTGGCGATTCCGTCGGTCTCAACCTATGAACAGGCCGCTGTGTCGCATCTTGTCACCTGGATGCAGCAGGCGGGCTACGACGAAGCCTACTGCGATGATGTGGGGAATGCGGTTGGCGTGCGCGGGACGGGCGAACGTCTCATCGTCCTGCTCGGCCATATTGACACCTTTCCGGGGATGCCGACAGTCCATGTTGAAGGCCGCCGTTTATATGGGCGCGGCGCTGTCGATGCCAAAGGGCCGCTGTGTGCCTTTGCCGCAGCCGGGGCGCAGGCCGTTCTGCCGCCCGATGTACGCCTGATGGTCGTCGGTGCGGTGGAAGAAGAATGCGCCACGAGCAAGGGCGCAGGTCACATTTCCCGCACCGTCCAGCCCGATGCTTGCATCATTGGTGAACCGTCCTCGTGGCATCGTTTGACGCTCGGTTACAAAGGCCGTGTGAACCTGGAATGGCGCTGGGAAGGCGATCTGGCCCACAGTGCAGGTCGCGCCAAATCCGCAGGCGATCATGCCTTCACCTATTATGCCCGCGTGCGCGAATACGTTGACCGCTATAACGCCCAGGTTGAAACCCAGACCTCACGGATGCCACTGTCGTTTCGCCAACTGCACGCGACGATCACCGATATGCAATACGGCAACACGGGCCTGATGAATTGGGCCTCGCTGCGAATCAATGTGCGCCTGCCGTTGGGCCTGACGCCGGATGATATTGTCGCCGCGCTGCCGCCCGCCGATGGCGCTGTGCTGCAAGATATGGGCGGCGAAGTGCCGTATGCCGCGCCCGCCGACAGCTCCATCAGCCGTCTCATGCGGGCGGCGATTCGCGCTGAGGGGGGACTGCCTGCGTTTGTGTATAAAACCGGGACAGCCGATTTCAATGTCGTCGGCCCGGTGTGGAACTGCCCAATTCTGGCGTATGGCCCCGGCGATTCTGCGCTCGATCATACACCGGATGAGCATCTTGATCTTGACGAGTATCAGCAGGCGATTGCGGTTCTGACGCACGCGCTGGAACATTTTTAAGGAGCGGCGACCTATAGGTCGCCCGATATTGAATATCACACTGCCTGGGCGACTCATGAGTCGTCCCTACAAATGACACCTCTTGGAGATATGCGATATGCCCTTTGACAACTACAGCATTATTGAAAGCACCCTGCGTGAAGGCGAGCAGTTCAGCACGGCGACCTTTAGCACCGCGCAAAAACTTGAGATTGCCGCCCGCCTGGATGATTTTGGCGTCGAGATGATCGAGATGACATCGCCCTGTGCCAGCCCGCAGAGCGCCGCCGATATTCGCGCCGTTGTGAATGCCGGACTGAAGACGCGGGTTTTGACGCACATTCGCTGCAAAAAAGAGGATGCGATTCAAGCGCTCGAAACGGGCGTACATGGCATCGATATCGTCATCGGCACATCGCCCCAACTGATGCAGCACAGTCACGGCAAGAGCATCCGCCAGATCATCGATACTGCCGCCGAAGTTCTGTCATTTGTTCGTGAGCAGGCCCCTGATATCATCCTGCGCTTCAGCACCGAAGACAGCTTTCGCAGCCGCGAGACCGATCTGCTGCGCGTGTATCTGGCGGTGGCCGATCTGGGCCTGGTCAATCGCTTGGGTGTGGCCGATACCGTCGGCGTGGCGCTGCCCACCAGGACATATGAGTTGGTACATCAACTGGTACGGCTGACCGGACTCGATGTGGAATTTCACGGCCACAATGACAGCGGTTGTGCCATCGCCAATGCCTGCGCTGCCCTTGAAGCGGGAGCCACTCACATCGATACCACCATCCTCGGCATTGGCGAGCGCAACGGCATCACCCCTCTCGGCGGCCTGATCGCTCGTCTCTACACACTCAATCGCGCCTATGTGGACAAGTACAATCTCCAGACGCTCTCGATGCTGGACAACATGATCGCGGAGATGTGCGATATCGATATCCCGTTCAACAATTACATCACAGGCTCCAGCGCTTTCATGCACAAGGCGGGCATTCATGCCAAAGCGGTGCTGGCTGATCCAAGCACGTATGAGGCCCTCAATCCCGCCGATTTTGGCCTGACTCGTGAGATTGTCATGGGCCACCGCCTGACCGGATGGAACACCGTTCGCGCTCGCGCTCAAACATTGGGGCTGGCATTGGATGATGAGGCGATTCAGATTGTCACCCGCCAGATCAAAACTCGCGCCGATATACAGCCGATGACGATGATCGAAATTGATGCGCTGCTGCAATCCTACGAATCCCAATTATAAAAACTGATGAACCAGGGCATGGCGTGCCATGCCCCTACAAATACCAATTGAAGGATAAAAAATGTCTTATACCTTTGCAGAGAAAGCCCTCGCACGGGCGGCGGGTAAATCCTCCGTGCAGGCGGGCGATTTACTCGATGTGCGTCCCGATCTCGTGTTCAGCCACGACAACTCGGCAGCGATTGCCAAGATTTTCGCGCAGACGGGTGCGCCCCGCATCGCGCATCCTGATCGGGTTGCCATCACGCTGGATCATGCTGTGCCTGCGCCGACCACTGCTCACGCCCAGAACCATGCTGAGATTCGCGCCTGGGTGAAAGAGCAGAATATCGCGCACTTCTTCGAGGTCGGGCGCGGCATCTGTCATCAGGTCTTCAGCGAAGAGGCGCTGATTCTCCCTGGCGAAACTATCATGGGCGCGGACAGCCACACGCCGCATTTTGGCTGGTTGGGCGCGTTTGGTATGGGAGTGGGCCGCACCGAAGTCGCGGCGCTGTGGGCGACGGGCGAATTGTGGATCGCTGTGCCGGAGAGCATCAAAATCGAACTCATCGGCACGTTGCAGCCGGGCGTGATGGCAAAGGATATCATGCTGATGATTTTGCAGCGCCTCACGGTGGCGGGCGGTCAGTATCGGGCGGTGGAGCTGGTGGGCAGCTTGATCGGCCAGCTTCCATTGGATGAGCGCCCGGTCATCCCGAACATGATGGCCGAATTTGGGGCGATCAGCGCCTACAGTGCGCCCGATGATCTCGTGTTTGACTATCTCGACTCGCGCAAAACACGCGGCTACACTCCCCTTTATCCCGATGCTGATGCCCTCTATGCCGAGACACACACCTTTGATGTGACCTCGCTTGTGCCACTGGTGGCAATGCCGCATCAGCCCGATCAGGTGGTGACGGTGCAGCAGGCCGCAGGCACGCCGATTCAGCAGGGCTTCATTGGCACATGCACAGGCGGGCGCTATGAGGACTTGGCCGCCGCTGCCCGCATTTTAGACGGCAAGCACATTAAATCGCGTTTGATCGTGATTCCGGCCAGCGTGCAGGTGTTGCAGCAGGCGATCAAATCGGGCGTGCTGGAGACGCTGCTCAATGCCGGGGCGACGATCACAACGCCGGGGTGCGGGCCGTGCATGGGCAATCATATGGGCGTTCCGGCCTCGCAGGAAGCGACCATCAGCACGGGCAGCCGCAATTTTAAGGGACGCATGGGCACAAATGATGCCCTGATCTACCTGAGCAATGCCGCAGTCGTAGCGGCCAGCGCTCTCACCGGATTTATCACGCCACCGAGCGAACTTGTGTAGGGGCACGATGTATCGTGCCCATTGTATTTGCAACATTTCAAAAATGGGCACGATACATCGTGCCCCTACAAAGGATTTGTGATGCGTACTCAACACACAGTTCATGTTTATGGGGATAACGTGAATACGGATGTCATCTTCCCTGGCAAATATACCTATACCCTGAAAACATCCGAAGAGATTGCGGCCCATGCGCTGGAAGACCTGGATGCGGGCTTTGTCGCTCGTGTGCAGCCCGATGATGTGGTCGTCGCGGGCGTCAATTGGGGCATGGGCAGCAGCCGCGAACAGGCTGTGACATGTCTCGCGCTCAACAGTGTCAAAATCATTGTAGCGGCCTCGTTTGGCGGGTTGTATATGCGGAACTGCATCAATCAGGGCGTCTATCCCATCGTCTGTGCAGGCTTGAGTATGGCAGTGAAAACGGGCGATACGCACGTATTGGATCGTGAGGCGGGCGTGATCGAGGCGGCAGGGCAGGTCTGGCCGATTCCGTCTGTGTCGGCCTCTGTCGCGGCGATGCTCAAGGCAGGCGGGCTGCTGGCAATGCTGCAAACGCGCTTTAAAGCGCCCTCAGACTCATAAGCGCCAAAACTCAACCCGCATTCCAAAAAGAATTTCGGTATAATCATAAGAGCGACTGTTTTGATATGCAAAACAGCCGCTCTCTATTTGTGAGGGCCTGTTGCGCTGCCGTCATAACGCTTTTTCGCATGAGAGCCTATGATGTGCGTGAACGTGTCTTGACATTATCCTGGGAGGAGACCATATGGACATAGACGAGCAGTTTGCAGAGATTAAAGTCTTGATTCGTAACTACTCAGGCTGGTTTTTAGGCATCACTTCATCCTTTGTTAACTCTTGTGCTTGATTATCTGGTCAATAATTTAGGTCAATGGAAAACATGGAGAGATATTTATTATTTAAT
>DAOTUR010000770.1:0-2032 GCA_034436915.1 Anaerolineae bacterium | reverse complement strand
ACGCGGCGGTCAACATCGGACGCCGGGCGTCAGTCAGTGCGCCGTACGCGGTGTGTATGTTGGGTGCAAAACCCGTCACAACTGCAAGCCCCCGCCTTTAGGCGTGGGGTATTTGACATCAAACAGATCGGCATCAGCGATCATCAGCGGACGTGAGCGACCATCGTAGGCAATATTGGCTCGTCGCAGCACGTCGCGTGTGCCGATATGCGCCATCTGGCCGCGATGCAAATCGCTTGTGCCTGCTGAATCGATGGTGAATTTATCACTCAATCCAGCCTGAATCACCTGATGCACGAACACGGCTTCGGCCATCGGGGAGCGGCAAATATTTCCCAGGCAGACGAAAAGAACGCGAATCATCGCTACTCGTCTCCTTTGTCGTGCGAGGGGCGGGTGGGATCGGTGCTCGGTTCAAACGGCGGCAGATCGCGCTTGAGCGCACTCGGCGGCAGCGGCAACGTTGGCTCCAGATCGGAACGGCTGGCGGCGGTGTCCTCGGTAGTCGGCAGCGGGGCATCGGCGGGCGCGGGCACGTCGTTCGATTTGGGCAAATCGGCGCTCACGATCTCCATCACGACAGGCGCTTCGGCGGGAAGCTTCGCGGCGGGCGTATCCGGCGGCAGATTGGCGGCGTGGCCCTTCATGGTAATACGGCCATCGATGAACGCGCCTTCTTCGGTGGCGAGGGCGGTAGCATAGATATCGCCCCACACGCGGCCCGTCCGCAAAATCTGGACTTTGTTGCCCGTGACATTGCCGCGCACCGCGCCCGCGATAGAGATGTTGCGGGCATCGATATCGGCGTTGATTTTGGCCGTCTCGCCCACCAGGATATTGCCTGTGATGTGCAATGTGCCGCTGAAACGTCCATCCAGGCGCACATTGCCGCTGCTGGACAGGACGCCCTCTAAGGTGGCATTGCCGCCCAGGACGGTCTCAAAGCCGATGGGACTGGCGGACGAACGCGGGGCCTCACGTTCTTCATGTTCAGGCTGTTCGGGCTGGCGGCGGCTGCTAAAGAAGGCCATAGTTTGTTCCCTCTGCTCCTGTGATGCAACGACGACTTGACGATGAACTATACCGTTTCTTGCGGCGGATGGGAACGGGCGGAGCGTCACATCTTAGAATATGTAACCAAGGGTGTAGTTGTTAATGAGAGACCGAAGCATCGCTCGAAACGGCCTGTTTAACAGGGGATAACAGAGAGATGTGTGTGAGTTCCTCACGAACAGTGTTTATTATAGCACAGATGTTTCAATTTTTGAGATCTTTTACATCAAACGATAAGACTCAAATGATGCCTCGCAACATGCAACGAGGCATCAAGGCTCTATCCCTCCATCTCGCGCATAATCGCTTGGGTGCGCTGCAATGCCACCACGATCTTTTGATAATGCGTCATATCCTCATTGCTCAGGGTGCGGCCCTGACGATCTTTCAACCACTTTTCCAGCACTTGATAGCCGCCGATCTGCATTGTCCAGAGTGAGTCAGGGATGCCCTCGAAATATTGAGTCGTATTGATAGAGACTCGGCCTGCTCCCTCTCCATCAGATGGCGAGGGCCGGGGAGGGGTGTACTTTGGATAGCCCTTCTCAACTTGATCCGTGCCTTCAATCGCATAGCGTGTGACAAAATCGCGCTGTGTGAGGCCCTTGAGCAGATGCGCCTGCACGAGCCGTTCGCCAAAGCCGACCATGCGGCGGAAATGCGCGGCGTCTTTGGGCAGGGGAATGCGCGGGAAATCCATCTTGAGGAAGGCGGCATATTTTTTGCGATAGGTTGGATCGTTCAGCACGGCATAGATGTAGTGAAAGATGTCTTCGGGTGTAGACCCCTCCCCAACCCCTCCCCGCTCCGCAAGGAGGGACTTTTCTATCCCCTCTTCACGCAGTGGGGAGGGGCCAGGGGGAGGGGTTATACACGCCTCTAATGCCTGCACAAACCCACCGCTGAGATTCGGCGTGCGCCCATCTTTGCCCTGCGGCCATTGATGGTCAAACATCTCGCTTTTGCGGGTTGGGCCAGG
>DAOTUR010000769.1:0-2838 GCA_034436915.1 Anaerolineae bacterium | reverse complement strand
ACTGGCCCACTACAGATGTATTTAAAAGTACCGTTTTCTACCTTAGAAGGGGGGCGAGGGGACCTGTAAACAGGTGAAAAATTGTAAACAATCCCCCCGCCAACTAAGGTAGCACGGCTAAACAGGCGTGTCCATGTCAGCATGGAAAAGCCCGTTAAAACGGGTCAAATAAAACGCTCATACGAAGGTCTGAGCGCCAAAAACCGCTCCAAAATGCCCGTTAAAACGGGTCTTTTAGATGTCATTCCGCTTTAAAATACCCCGAACCTGGTGCCAATTTAAGCGCACCCAGGGACAGAATGGTACAAAATGCTGTCAAAATAGGACAGAGCGCCGCCAGAATGGTACAAAAGACAAAACTGGCAGACAGACTTTTGTGCGTTTGGTGTACAGAATGACACAGATGCGCGGCCAGTTTAGGACAAAGCGCCGCCAGAATGGTACAACGTACCAAACTGGCAGACAAATTTTTCTGTGTTTGGTGTACAGAATGACACAGATGCGCGGCCAATTTAGGACAGAGCGCGGCCAACATTGTACAACCGACAAAACTGGCGGACAGGCGCTAAAGCCGTACTTGAACACTGAGTCTTCTGGTACGGCCTTAAAATTCTCTTCAAGACCCCCCTTTATTCGCCCTATCCCGCTCATTCTTGCTTGTTAAAGTCGAACACTCTCAGGTTTCAAGCCTCGTTAAAAACTGAGTCCATCAAGAAAAATATCTTGATTATCGCATCGCGCTCAACCAAATATAATGAATGACATTACAATATGGTGGAGGAACAACGATGAGTGACGCAGCTGAGAAGATCAATGAGGACAAGCGCTATACGGAGCGGATCTATGCCCGCTGCACCAAATCGCAGCATCATCAGCTCAATGAGATCCGTATTCGATTGGGAAAAGAGAATATCAGTGAAGTAGTACGGCTGACTGTCGTTGAGTATCTCGATAAAGAAGGCGACTCGATCAGCAGTCGCCGTCACTTTAACCAGACGATGAACAAACGCTTTGATGATCTCTACGATGGACTGTTCATGATGCTGACGCTCATTGCGGTGTTGATCGCGCAGGGCCTGGCGGTATTGCTCAGAGCGATCGACAAATCGGGGAAGGATTGGAAAGCCAAAGAATTGCTGATTGAGGCCAGCAAACTGGCTTTAGAACAGCAAATGCCCTTGCGAGCGACCATCAGCAAAATGGTCGAGGTTCAGCGCGACCAGCAGAAAAAGCTGCGGAAGGGTGAGGAGAGTGAGCCATGATGCTGCACAAGCGTGCCGTGATTGCCAATGCCAAATTTATTTATAAGGCCGATCAGGAGCAGCTCACGGGCAAATTAAAATATTTTCAGTATCGGGATGATAAGCAGACGCATGTGCTTCAGCGCGGCGAAGGCGAGAGAAGCTGGATTGATCGTGGGCTTGGCGACACCTACAGCGAGATTGCCCAGACCGCAACGGCACTTGCCACGGTAGGCCTGGCTAAAGATGTTGCGGCACGGACGCTGGTGATTGCGCCCCAAATGGACTTCATGGCGGCGATCCCCGAAGATGATCGTGAAAAGACCCTCGCTGAATTGACGGAAACCACTATCGAGCAGTGGTTTGCCCAGGCCAATCTGCCTACCCCACAATATTCCTTTGTGATTCATCAGGGCGATGTGGCTGAGAATCGCGTGGATGGTCAGGACAAAGATCTCCAGCGCAGCGAGGCGTACTATCACAGCCACGTCGTTTTAGCCGCTACCATCCCCGGCCTGGAACATGAGCGCGAGGGCTATAAGGTCTACTCTGATGAGGGTCGCGTGCCTAAGACGCCCGGAATCAATGCCGTCACATTAACAGGTTTACATGAATCGGCTCGTGAAAATATGGCGTTGATCTGGGAGCGTGAGTTAGGTCGAGAGAGGGTACAAAGTCTCAATCAGGATTTGGAGCAGTTGACTCAGGCGCTTGAGCAGAAAGATATTGAACGGGCGATTCCTGACAAAGCCATGATTGAGAACACAACACACGATCTTCGCCATCTCTTTGGGTTAAAGCCTGAAAGAGAACTCAATCATGAAGGGTCTCAGCGTGTTCCAGATCACAATGAGCGCCCCCATCCAACAGACCATACCCGAGAACCACCGGCCTTACCAAGCCGGGATGAGATCGCGCTTTAAAAAATAGCATTGTAAAACGTCAATGAAATGTTATTGAGAGGTTCAAAACGATGATTTACTGGCTCTTTCATGACTATCGTCAGGTCGCGCTTGTGCCTGCGCTCGTCCTCAGTGTCGTCTCTTGGGTTGCGATTGTGGCCTCTCTTGTACGAGCCGGGAACAGCATCCGACACAGGGCAGAAGGGCTGGATAAACAGCTTTTCTTGCTTCGGATTGCGGTGATAATGGCGCTTGCTGTGGCCGTGATCAGTTGGTACAGCCTCTTTTTCGGGAACACAGCCATTCAACGCGCACAGCGGCCGCAGACCGCCAATGCTCTCACCGAAATCCTCATCGCCCCAACGAATGTCAATCAATCCCGTGCGATTGGCTTCGCGGTTTTTATGGTCTTCCTTATAGTGGCTGTCAATGCCGGGGTGCAGTGGCAGCTGCGACCAGGCAGTCGGCTCCGCCTGTGGCTCGACAGCTTCCGAGGGATTCGTCGTAATCAGGAGATCTATGGCAGTTCGCATTTTGCCAATCGACAGGAGTACCGACGCTTTACCAGGGAACAGGATTCAGGCGTCAACCTGTATGGCAAGTTTTTCGGAGACAAGCCCAAAAGGGGCAGCCGGTTTACCTATCTGGGCGATCTGTTTGCGCTGGAAAGCGAAGATGCCGCGCGTGGCATCATC
>DAOTUR010000768.1:0-1871 GCA_034436915.1 Anaerolineae bacterium | reverse complement strand
GCTGGCCCAGGCCGCGATTGACGCCGGGGCGCAGGTCACGCTCATCACCAGCGCTGATCTGCCTGTGCCGACAGGCGTGCATATCGTCTCCGTGACCAGCGCTCTGGAGATGCAGGCCGCCGTGTTGGAGTACAGCGGGCGGGCCGATGCGCTGATTATGGCAGCAGCGGTGGCGGATTTTCGTCCGTCGCAGGTGGCCGATCAGAAGATCAAGAAGACCGATGACACCGAGGGCCTCACGGTTGAGATGGTTCGCAATCCGGATATTCTGCTCAGTGTGCGGCAGCAGCGTGAACGCACAGGCTTCCCGCTGGTGGTGGTAGGATTTGCTGCCGAAAGCGAACATCTGATGGAGAATGCCCAGGGTAAGCTGGAGCGCAAGGGCCTGGATTTGATGGTCGCCAATGACATCAGCGCCAGCGATGCCGGATTTGCCACCGATACCAACCGCGTTGTGCTGATGGAACCTCAGCAAGAGCCAGAGCGTCTTGATCTTATGGGCAAAGATCGCGTCGGGGAGATTATCATTGAGCGGGTGGCGCGGCGGCTGCTGGAAAAACAGGACAGATAAGCCAGAGATTTCCTCCAGGCCGCCAGACCATGACTTTGTTCCTATGCGCTCAATACCGTATAATCGCATGACAATTCACGTAACATGGGCGCGGCCTTGATGGATGAACTTCTCGGCAAGACAGTCGGCGGCTACGAAATCCAACGCTTGTTGGGCCAGGGCGGGATGGCGCGGGTGTATCTTGCGCGTCAGCAGTCCATGAACCGCCAAGTCGCGCTTAAAGTGCTGCCCAAGCAGTTCCTCGTGGACGATACCTATCTCCAGCGCTTTGAGCGCGAAGTCCGCATCGTCTCGCAGTTGGAGCATCGCAACATCATCCCGGTCTACGATTACGGCGAATCGGATGGACAGCCGTATATCGTCATGCGCTATATGCCTGCCGGGACGGTAGATGATCTGCTCAAGCAGGGGCCGATGTCGCCCGAAACCGCCCTCAATATCATCGAGCAAATCGCCCCGGCGCTGGATTATGCCCACAGCAAAGAAGTGCTGCACCGCGATCTCAAGCCGAGCAACGTGCTCATGGATGACAACGGCGGCGCGTTCCTGACCGATTTTGGCATCGCCCGTATCACCGATGGACAGGGCGCAGCCATCACGACTCAAGGCGTCGTCGGCACACCAAGCTATATGTCGCCAGAACAGGCCCAGGGCAAGCCGATTGATGGTCGCAGCGATGTGTACAGTCTCGGCGTCATGCTGTTTGAGATGCTCACAGGCCGCCGCCCGTTTGAGGCGGAAACGCCCTACAGCATCGCCGTGATGCAGGTCACAACGCCGCCGCCGTCGCCGCGCAGCATCAATCCCAATCTCTCAATGGCGCTTGAGCGCGTGCTGCTCAAAGTGCTGGAAAAGCTGCCGGAAGATCGCCAGCAAACGGCGCGTGATCTCACTGAGGGGTTGCGTCATGCGATAGAACGCCCTCATATCAGCGAACCAGAACCGATGAAGGCCCCTGTCATCAACCAGACGCCGCCCGTTGTGGTGTATCAGCCGCCGCAGGCCCCCGTCTATACGCCGCAGCCGCGCCCTATGCAGCAGCCCCACCCGGTCACGCCACAGCCGCGCCCGGCCTATCCCAATCAGCCCTCCAGTGGACAAATGCCCGCCTATCAAACTGGACAGCGGCCCAACCAGGTACGGCGGCGGCGTCCGGCCAATCCCTGGACGAGTGCGCTGCTCGGTGGCACAGTCGGCTGCGGGATGCTGGTGCTGCTGCTGGTCGTGGCCGTTTTGGTGGCCGCGACGTATATCAGCCGCCAGCAGGCGACGCCTTTTCCCGCTGATAATCGGGGCGTGA
>DAOTUR010000767.1:0-22069 GCA_034436915.1 Anaerolineae bacterium | reverse complement strand
TGTTAGAGAGCGGTTTTGTGTGAAACGCACGGCGTTAGACCCTCACGCTGTTTAACGCTTCACCGCAGAGTTCGGGACTGGAAGGTCATCCCGAAGTGCCTCTGTATTCGCCCCTAACGGAGCGCTTTTCAGCGCCGAGTCTGGTCAACCTGAGCATTCTTCATGCTCCCGGCTTCAGCCGGGGGTCGTTGACAGTGAGTCTCCATGTGTGGGTGGGAGGGCCGTATGGATGCCCTCATCAACGTGAGGACGATCTCTCCCACATGTCAGTTTCTTTGAGACGTGTATATGAGCATTCTTGTTCCGTTGAGGCCAAAATTTTATCAGATATTATGATTCACCGTGCTGTCGCCGTGTAGTAGAAGGTATGATTGCACTGTGGATCGCGGTCATAGACGGTGGTCATCGTCATCTGCCATGCGCTGCTGCTGGTGAAGCTGAGATTGATCTGTAAATTGGCGTCATTGGCAAAGTTGCGCCCAGCATAGCTGTAGCTGTTCTGGCCCGCAGGCACGAGGCGATAATCAATCGGTTCCTGCCCACGCCACAGTAAAGAGCCATCGTCATTGGGCGACATGGCGACCGGATGCGAACAGATGGCAAGCGGCGAGGTGCTGCATGTACCCGTCATCACATCGCTGCCGCTTTGCGCCATAAAAATCGTCTTTTTGCCAGCGGCAAGCGGCGACCCAGGCATGACACTCAGCGTATCGGGCGAAGGCGGCGCGACCTGAGCCACAGCGGTGCATTGGCCCAATGTCTGCACCTGGCTCTGTGGAATCCACTGGTTGCCATCCAGCCGCCACCATGTCTGGGCATTGGCATCGGTGGAATATCCCGTAACCGCATAATGCGACTGCGTATCCAGTGCCCGCAGCGCCGTATACGACTCGCCGGGGCCGCTGTAGGGCGTCAAACTTTCCGATGTATTCACCCCGGCAATGCAGGTGAGGGTGTCGGATGTAATCAGCGTCACAGGAGCATTTGCCACCGCCGCAAAGGGAAAGCGCTCTTGCAGGCGCGGTGTGCCTGTCGGCTTGAGCGCGTCATCGAGGGCGAGAACAGCGCTTTGTCCGTTGGCAATCTCCATCGTTTGCCCAGCAGCCACGAGCCGCACACTGCCCCCCAGAACGTGAATCTGTAAGCCATCCTGGGCGTTGGCCTGGACGATCAGGCTGGCGGCCTGAAATGCAAGATCGGCCCCGTTGACCTGGACATGAACCCGATCTGAGCCTGACCGCTGGAGCAGCAGACCGCCGCATGAGGTCGTCTGGAGCAGCATGATCTGCATGGGAGCCGTATACAACGTGTCGAGGGGGAGCAGCGTGTTGATATCACCCTGAATCTGCACCAGCGTGATGCTCACCCAGGCTGCGCCCGCTTCGTTACGGACGCGCAGCCATTGACCATCAGGACTGCGCCCATCGGCCCAAACCTGACTGCCCGCTTTGAGCAGTCCAACGGTGTTATAGGTGGTGGCCGGGCCTTCGCGCAGATTCAAATCATAATCTTCCTGATTGGTCACGACAAGCGTTGGCAAATCCAGCGTCGTGACCCCGATGCCTGTTTTCAGAGTGGCATTCCCATACACAATCATCTGAAGCGGATTGGCGGTCACGCCGGCATCACTGGTCATGAGCGCGAGACCCGCGTTTGAGGCGGCATCATGCGTCTCCACCACCATCAGCGAATCGAGCGCCAGCAGATCGCCCGTTTTGAACGGCGCTGTCCCGCGAGAAAAGCCGATAGAGGTTGGCTCCTGGCCCACACACAGGGTATTGATAGCCTGGCTCGTACAGGCGGCGGTGCGGGTCAGCACATCGGGCGGGAAGGTGGGGCACATCTCCTGCGCCAGAGCCGCGCTGACGCTGACAGACAGGATCAATAACATGAGACTCATTTTTGTAAATGATGAGACATAAACAGAGCAATATCGCATAACAACATCGTCCGTGTACAATTTAAGGAATATGTCTACCTTAACGAACAAGCAAAGGATTGTCTATATGCGGATACGCCTGATGTGTGGAGCTTATGCTCTGCTGTGTGTGGGACTTTTAACGGCGCTCATGGCGGGCTGCACGCCATCGACGGCTGCACCGGCGCAGCCTGCGACGGTTATCCCCACGACAGCCGACAGCGTGACGAGCAAAGACGCGACGCCCACCCGCGAAACCCTGGCAACACGCGAGACAACCCCCGTTCCCATTGCAAGCCCGCAGTCCGCCGGAGCCTCGGATGAAGTCGGGCAGATGGTCGTGAATTATCTGCAAGCGCGTGTGACGAGCGACGAGACAACGCTGCGGAGCCTGACCTGTGCGGCCCAGGAGAAGAATATTCCTGTGGCGGTCAACTCCTTCAAGGGGCAGGATGCCAGCCTGCGCGATGTGGCCTGCATCTTTGATGGCACAGACAAAGTAAGCTGCACTGGACAGATTGTGCTGGTGTATGATGGCGAGGAGCAGACCCGCGAGCCGGGGGCCTTCACCATCACGCAAGAAGATGGCCGCTGGCTGTGGTGCGGCGAAGCGCGGTAAATTACCTGAATTTGGATCGGTTTATTTGCCCTCACCCCAACCCCTCTCCCACTTCGCGGTAGAGAGGCTTTTTAATACCTTTGCGCTTGATCCACATCCCTCTCATAAACCCCACGATTGGCCTCCGCTTGCTGTCGATATCCGCATATCGATCACCTCGTGTCTTGTATGGAGGCTCATTCCCGCTATCATAGCCTCCCGAAACACCGTTACCTTATGTCAAAAATCAATCAGGGAGAACAACCCTATGCGACATTTTCTCTCACGCATCATTTCTGTCCAGGCGCGATATGTGATGCCTCTCCTTCTCGTGCTGCTGCTGATGGGCGGCGCAGTCCAGGCCCAGGACACAACCAATGTTGCCGCGAAGACCCTTGCCCTCATCAAGGTGCGCGGCGGGGCCGGGACGGAATATCCCGTCCTCACAACGCTAGCATTTAACTCACAGGTCGTGATCGAAGCCCGCAATGCTGTCGGCAGTTGGTTTCTGATCCGCCAGGAGGAACTGGGGGTGCGCGGATGGGTGGCCTCGCGCTACGTCTCATGGGACGATAACAAAATCACGCTGCCCAATTTTGCGGTATCGTTCGAGATCATCAATGGCGGCGATGCAGCTCCTGAGTCTGTCCTGCCTGATGCCACGCCCCTTGCGACAGGGACGCCCGCCCTGATCAATATCTCCGGCACAGCGGCACGCACACTGGCCCGCGTCAATCTGCGGAATGCCCCGGATTTCAATGGCGGCATCATCAGCATCGTACTCTTCGATGTCACCGTGAGTATTCAATCACGCAATGCACGCGGCAACTGGTTGCTGGTGGAGACGCCGAGGGGTCAGCGCGGCTGGATTGCGGCTCGCTATCTGGCCTGGGATACGGGCGAAGAGCTGGCCGCCTTCCCGGTGTCCAACGACGTTATCACGCCTGATGCGGCTGTCACACTCATCGCCGATGCTGCCACTGTGATTCCGCCGTCTGGCGCGATTGCAACGGCAGCAGTCCCCAATCAAGCCAATGATGGATCGACGACAGGCACAGTTCTTGTGGCAACGCTCAATATTCGTGCCGCACCCGAAGCCGCGAGCCGCCGCCTCGTTCAGGCCCGCATGGCTGATTCTGTGTTCATCGAGGGACGTACTGCACGCGGCGATTGGCTGCTCATCCGCACCAAGGGCGAACCCACCTATCGCGGATGGGTGGCGTCACGCTTCGTCGGCTGGTCGGATACTGTGCCGCTGGCAAGCTTTCCTGTCTCTGAGGAGATCATGGGCGGCACGCCGTGAGATCGCTGCTCTCGCGTGAGAATCGCATCGCTCTTGCGCTGTGCGTGCTGCTGGTGCTGCTGGTCATCGTGACGACCAACAGCGCCCCAACCTGGATCTATCAGAATTTTTAGTTTGTAGGGGCGACCTCTAGGTCGCCCAAAAATGGATGTAAATCGGGCGACCTATGCATCGCCCTAAAGATGCACGTAATCGGGCAACTTATGGGTCGCCTAAAATAGATGTAAATCGGGCGACCTAGAGGTCGCCCCTACAGTGAATCGACACTATGACTCTGACGGATATCGCCCTCTTTGCCCTCATCGCCTTTTGTATCCCGCTGCTGCTGACAGGGCGCGGGCGAGCCTGGGCCATGTGCGCTGTGAGTATCATGGCGATCTTCTGGTTACAGCCGCCGCTACCGGTGCGCTGGCTTGATTTTACGCTGCCTGCCGTGACATTGGGGTTGGTGATTGTGGTCTGGCGGCTCACCCTCTCGCGCAAAACTCAACAGGCATCCGTCGAGACTCCTTACCCGCGTCTGTGGCAGTCACAGGATTATGTGGCGCTGACGCTGGCAATTGGCATCACGGGCGTGTTGGCGTTGGCCCGCGATGTGCCGTTTATCCAGCAGTGGCAGGTGACGACGCGCCCGCCGGAACTGCGCTTCGTCGTCATCGGGATCGGGCTGTTTCTATGTCTGCTGCTCTTATTATCAACACGAGCACGTCCTCAGACCCCTTTGCCTGAACGCCGTGATCGGGGCCGCTGGATAGCCATCATCATCATCGGGCTGCTGGTGATCCTCAAGACTGATGCTCTTGCGGTGTTTGTCGCGGCGGGCTGGCGCACCCTGAGCGTGCAGGATACCTCACTGGCAAGCGCTCTTGATATCCGCTGGTTGGGCTTCTCGTATGTGGCATTTCGGCTCATTCACATGCTGCGCGATGCTCAGTTAGGCACACTGCCCGCGCTGTCGCTGCGCGATACCATCACCTACGTCCTATTTTTCCCCGCCTATACCGCTGGCTCGATAGATCGCGCTGAACGCTTTCTCAAAGATGTTGAGACATGGCCCTCTCTGCCGCGCTGGGATGCGGATCGCGTGGGGCGTGGTGGACTGCGAATCGCACGCGGATTATTTCGTAAATTCGTGCTGTCTTCTCTGCTATCGATGGTGGCGCTCAACCCCGCCCATGCCATGCAGGTGCAGTCTGCGCCCGCGTTGTGGCTGATGCTGTATGCCTATGCGTTTTATCTGTATTTCGATTTCAGCGGCTATACCGATATTGCGATTGGCATTGGCATCCTCGCCGGGGTGACGCTACCCGAAAATTTTGATCGCCCCTACACGAAACACACGATTGCGCTGTTCTGGCAAAGCTGGCATCGCACGCTGAGTGATTGGGTACGCTTTTATGTCTACTCCCCCCTGTCGCGTGCTCTGCTCAAGCGCAAGCCCAAACCGCCGACTGATCTTGTGATCGCCATCTGCAACATCGTGACGATGCTCATCATTGGCCTGTGGCACGGCGTGACAGCGGCGTTTGTGATCTGGGGTCTGTGGCACGCGCTGGCGCTGTTCATTCATAAGATGTGGAGTGATCGCACGCGCAAAGCCTATATCAAGCTCAAGGCAGAGCCGGCGCGTTTGCGCCTGTGGACGTATGCAGGTATGTTCATTACGTTTCATGTGGTGGTGCTGGCCTGGGTGTGGTTCGCGCTGCCCGATGCAGTCATGGCGCTCAGGATTCTGGGGCGGCTGTTCGGCCTGGGGTGGTGACGTGGTGGTTTTGGCGTGGGCGACCCATGAGTCGCCCCTGCCAGGAATTTGTGTGCGATGAAGCGGAGTTTTATCTTTAACCTCAGTTTTGAATAGCACCGCTCGTTAACCCCTCACCACCCGGCCGCCTCTCCCACAAGGGGCGAGGCGGGGAGTGGGATGAAAGCCCCTCTACCACGCAGTGGGAGAGGGGTTGGGGTGAGGGTGAAATGCAAAACTACATGCTAAAAAACCTATCCAAAACTCAGGTCTTTAGCGTGTGACCTGGATGCGCCTTATCTCCCAACCATCGTCGCCCGCCTGTGTGATCCACCGTGCTCCTGTCGCGCCATCATACAGGCCGATGATCAGCACATACTCACCTGCTGCAATATCTGAGGGGAGTGTGATGCTGTAAGACGTTCCAATTACTGTCTCGTGTGCGTCCGTCCATGTTGACGATGGACGGTTGTCAAGCGGCAGGCCATCGGCCTGGGTGACGACCTGCGTGAGATCTTCTGACGGACGCACATGCACAAACAGATGCACATCGGCTGAGGGGGCCTGAAGCGCCTGCCAATAGCCCGTAAACGTCAGCGTATCGCCACCATGCCATGACTGTGCCATCTTCTCTGTCCCCGTCAGATCATAGCCGACCAGCCGAATCGTCTGATTCCAGGTGATATCAGTGCGAATCTGGGGCGGCGTCAGACGGTAGAACCACAGCGTAGGCCCACGCCACACCTCGCCCGTTGGTGGGAATGATTTGAGGAGCAAGGCATCATCGGCCCAGGCGCGGCCCCCATCCGTTTGTGTCAGACGATCCTGCGTTGTCTGCGTTGCCATCGCCCAATTGATGTTTTGGGTACGCCATTGTGCTGGCGTCTGGCTCAACTGATCAACCCATTTTTGCCACTGCCACAGCCCACGATAGCCCGCCCGATCCCGCACGAAGACGCGCACATCGCGGCTGTCCTGAAGGATGGTCTGCGACTCTGTCGTCAGAATGGGCAGTGACCAATCCGCCAGGGCCGCACGAGTATCAGGGCGGGTGCGCTCCTGCAAAATGGACGCAGTGATGCGCAACGTGGGCAGCAGCCACAGCGCCGCACATACGCCAAATAGAATGGGGATGCGAAAGCGGCTCCAAGATGTGTCTTGCCATCCCATCGTGCCGATCAACCACAGCGCAAGACACACCAGAAGAGAGATAAAGGGCGCAATCGGGGCTGTATAGCGATAGACGCCCTCGGTGTAGGTGATGTACATGATCGTGAGAGCGACCAGCACAATGATGAAGCCAGACAGCCCGATCATTGCCAGCCACAGCTTTGCATCACGTCGGCGCAGCAGCGCGATTGTGCCGCCCAAGAGCAGCACGAATGTCACGCCCTCACCCAGACGAAGCTGGCGGATCGCTGTGCCGCCCACCATCTGCCACCAGGAGAGATCAAACAAGCGTGTAACCCCGCCATGCGTGAATGTCGCTGTTTCGGGGTGATTCCCGCTGATGAGCATCGAGGCATCAGCGACCACAAACAGAAACGCGGCGGTAACAACAATTAAGCCGCCCTGCAACAGCAGCAGGCGAAACCAGCGCCGCTCTGTCCGCAGATGCCAGAGTGCCACGCCCACGCCCAACCCAAGCACCGGGAAGGCGCTGTATTTGAACATCACCCCCACGAGCGCTGCCAGAACGCTCAATACGGCGGCTCGCTGTGACGCCTCATACAACGCATACAGCGCCAGCGCCAGCGCCAACAGACTCGTCAGGATGATATACGGCTCGGTCAAAGCGATGACGGTGTTATACAGGGTATCGGGTGCAATGGCCCAGGCTGCCGCCGCCAGAAGGCCCACACCCCACATGCCGCTGATGCGCCGCCCGCACCAGACAATCAGAGCGGTGGAAATCGCGTTTGCCAGCACCGCCAGCCCGCGCAGAAAGCCGATTGTCAAGCCCATATCCAACTCAGCGGTGCGGTGCGTGATGCGTTCCATGAGCGGCTGAACGATGTGATGCAGCCAGAGAAAAGCGGGCGGATAGCCGGGTAAATCCACATTGCCATTGGCGGCCCCGCGTTGAATCGCGGCGTTGTAGAACAAACGGGCCTCATCATAGCCTTCGACATAAGGCAGACCATAGCGATAGCCCGTGCCATGCACAAGCAGCACGATCATGATGACAGCGGCATAAATCCAGCCCTCGCGCTTGAAAAAGTGTAGCTTCATACGTCTCCGTTGAGAGGCATTCAGATCAGCACAATGCGTGGATTGTACCGCAGCCTGGACAAGACCTTCATAGACATATTCGTAAATGGCAATGTCCCTGTTAGAGATCTGTCACACTCAAAGCCGCGATCTGCGTTACCATAAAGGCGACTTACTGGTACATATCAATTGAGAGCTGTCGATGTCCATTCCCCCTCATCCCACGCCCAATGCCCAGCAGGAATCTGTCTGGGATTACCCGCGTCCGCCGCGCCTTGAGCCTGTCCTCGAACGTCTGCATATCCTGTTTAACGGCGTGATCATCGCAGACACCACCCGTGCGTATCGCGTTCTGGAAACAAGTCATCCGCCGTCCTACTACATCCCGCGTGAGCATGTGAAAGCGAATATTTTACGAGCCGAGTCGCGGCGCACAATCTGCGAATTTAAGGGCCTTGCCAGCTATTGGACGGTGCAAGTCGGCGAGAAAGTCGCCTCTCACTGCGCCTGGGGTTATGAAAATCCCACTGCCGCCTATGCCGCCATCAAGGGTTATCTCAGCTTTTATGCCGAGCCAATGGATGCGTGTTTTGTGGGCGATGAGAAAGTCGCGCCGCAGCCGGGTAACTTTTACGGCGGCTGGATCACCTCAAAGATCATCGGGCCGTTCAAGGGCGCACCAGGGACATCGGGCTGGTAGAGGCAATACTGGTGAGGATACGTCAGAATCTATCCCGATAAGCTCACGCGCTTCCATCGCACATGGTCGTGTGCTCATCGCGCCACTATTGGGGTTCGCACGGCTCATGTTGGAGTACAGCACAGTACGAACCCAACATAAGCCATGCGACATTTTTCAGACAGGCGTTAGCAACGTACAGGCAGTGTTGTCAGCCCATGCAGAATGATCTGTTCATCCCAGCGCAGCGTTTCAACAGGCACAGCGAGTTCCAGATTGGGCAGCGCACGCAGCATAGCATTGATGGCAATCGCCCCTTCCAGACGCGCCAGCGGTGCGCCCAGACAGAAATGAATGCCGTTGCCAAAGGCGATGTGCTTGTTCGGTTCGCGGGTGATGTCGAATACGTCGGGGTTGGGGAACACATCAGGATCACGGTTGGCAGCCAGCACCGTCGCCATCACAATATCGCCGCGCTTGATGAGTTTGCCGCCCATCTCAACATCTTCGGTTGACCAGCGGTTGAGCGTATTTTCAACCGGGCTTTCGTAGCGCAGCATTTCTTCAATCGCGGAGCGAATCAGCGAGGGATCGCGGGCCAACTTGTCTTTCTGAGCCGGGTATTTTAGGAGCGTCATTGTGCCGCTGGCGATGAGATTGACGGTGGTTTCGTGGCCCGCCACCAGTAGCAGAAAGATCATGCTCAGGAGTTCCTGCTGATCCAACTTGCTGCCGTTCTCTTCCACTTGCAGCAGATTGGAGATGAGATCGTCCTGCGGGGATGCCCGCCGTACATCAAAAACATCATTGAGATAGTTGATCAGACTCATTCCGCCGAACATCATCTCCTGTTGATTGCCGCTGAACAAAATCGCCCGCGTCCAGGCACGAAATTGATCACGCTCCTGGGCCGGAATGCCCAGCAGTTCGGCAATCACAGTGATAGGCAGCGGGAAGGCAAACGCCTCCATCAGATCCATCGTTTCGCCGCTGTGCTCCCGCATGTCTGCCAGCAGTTCGGCGCTGATGCTTTCAATGCGTGGACGCAGATTGTCAATCATGCGCGGGGTGAAGGCTTTATGTACCAGCCCGCGCAGCCGCGTATGATGTGGCGGATCGAAATTGAGCATGTGATAGTTGAGGGCGTCCAGCGCCGGATTACGCATCGGAGCCACGTCATCCTCAGACATGGCTTTGGCAGGCTCTTTAGAAAAACGTGGGTCTTTCAAGGCCGCGATACAGTCGTCATAGCGCGTCAAAAACCAGAAGACACTGCCTGACATGGGGCCGACGGTGCGATGGATCGGGTCTTCTTCACGCATCTGCTTGTAGATGGCATGGGGATTGCGCCGCGACTCAACTGACCACATATTAATTATCGACGATTGATTCTGCATGGGAATTCTCTTCAGGTTGCGTCATCTGATGGGTTATACGAGCACCCTATTGTAAAGGTTTTAAAGCGGATCGCTTGCCTCATCCCATGAGCAAGGTGCGTGTAAGATATAATTTTACTCGTGGAATTGAGATGAGGGCATGAGTTTCAATTCGGCCTTCCAAATTCCCTATATGGGGATTGGAACGCCTGCACCATTGGCGATATAAACGAAGCCAAACGAGATATGACTGATTGAGATCGGCATTGAGAAGAGAAAATGACAGAGCAACACGTTCGTATTTTGATCCCCGCTGATGATCCTGATCTGCACGATGAGCGCGTGTGGGCCGTGCCTCACGCCACCATTCCCAACGTCTATCGCGTTGACAACGTACCGCTCAGTCCATGCGGGATTGCCTACCATGATTGGGTCGAATGTACGCGGCCCAAACGCAAGCGCGGCAATATTCCGCACGTCCTGCGGGTGTATCAACCGAGCGGCTATGGACTGGTGATGGCCGACGTTGATAAAGACCTGCCAAATCGCGCCCCGCTGTTTATGGCCTTCCTGGATGCCTTGAAAGACATGTCATGGCCGCTTGAATCCATGCATGATGCGTACTGGGTGTTTCTGGCCGTCCCGCCCGGCCAGCAGCAGACCGCCGAAGCGCTGTTCAAGACGCATCCACAGGTCGAGGCCAACTGGCTGATTGACTGCCTGTCGCACGATACGAGCAAGCACCCTGCGACCCTGCCAGCGCCTGTCTCAGCCCTCATCGACGCCTGGACAGCCCTCACCACATCGTTCAAAGCCAGCCAGTATTCACCGCATGATGATCTCTCCGAGGAGACCCGTGCGGCTCTGCGTCAGTTAGAGGCATTTATCGCCCCTCTGATGAAAGACGAAGACGACGAGGACGCTTGAGTGTGCTCTCTTGCTTTCATGAGGCACAGGAGCGTCTGATGCCAATTTCTATTCTGGCCTTCACCCACAGCCTGATGGGGATAGAGTAGAATCGAAGCCGGGGTTTCTGACGCGGCGTAAGGATCGATCTCATCACACATATCATTGCTGTCTGTCGAGCATGGCTTCGCCTGGGACGGTTTCCCTTTCTCATCGGCGGATTCATTTTGCATGGCCTGGGCATTGCAATGGCCCTCTACAGCGGCGCATCTTTTCACGCGCTGGCGATGCTGTGGGGGCAAATCGCCATCACGTCGATCCAGCTCATGACGCATTTTTCCAACGATTATTTTGATCTCCGCGCAGACCGCGCCAATCTCACTCCGACGAACTGGTCGGGCGGCAGCCGCGTGTTGGTCGAAAAAAAGCTGCATCCGCGCACCGCCCTGCTGACAGCGCTGGTGTTCGCAAGCACAGCGCTGTGTGCCATGCTCATCCTGAGTCTTTTTATTCGCCCTGGCATGGGGACATTCATGCTGCTGTTCACGGCGCTGTGTCTGGCGTGGTTCTACAGTGCGCCGCCGCTGCGCCTGCATTCACGCGGCCTGGGCGAACTGACCACCGCCGTCGTCGTGACGCTGCTCACGCCGCTCACGGGCTATTACCTGCAAATGGGAGCCATTAGCCTGCTGCCGCTGCTGGCGGTTGTGCCGCTGTGCTGCTTTCAGGGGGCGATGCTGCTGGCGATTGAATTTCCGGATGCCGAGGGGGATCGCCTGGATAACAAGCAGACGCTGGTGGTGCGCCTGGGAGAGAAGAGCGCTGCGGGACTGTATGCGGCGCTGCTCCTACTGGCTTATGCATCTCTCCCTGTGCTGATCGTATTGGGCCTTCCTCTGATCGCAGGGCTGGCGTTGATGCTGGTCAGTCCGCTCGCTGTCTTGCTGCTGTGGCGAGTGTCTCGCGGCGATTGGCAGGAGCCGACGCGCTGGAACGCCTTCAGCTTTTACACAATTGTGCTGCTCATGACGGCCTCAGCCGCAGAGGTGGGTGCATTCGTGCTGCTCATGGGCCTGCGCTGATTTCTCTGCCCTCTCGCTTGAATGGAAAGTATGTTGCCGATATAAAGAACTCTTTCATGCGATGTTTACCTCGGTCTAACCTCTATACCTATCCATACCACGTAATCTCATATGATGTTTGGCAGGCTGCCTCCTGTCAAAGAGCCACCCACACACAACAAGGACAATGACATGGCGCGATTCGCCCACGGAAACAGTGTCATGCAAAACACGTCCTCACCGCCGCTCTCCATCGGGGCTGCTTCATTTCTGGTTCCGCCTCGTCTCGATCTGCCGGAACTGCTCGATCAAGGCGCAGGGTCGCTGGATGATGTGCGGGCCAATCTCGATGAAATGTGGCGCATCAATCAAGCCTTCGCGGGCCTGCGCTCAGTGACCGCCGCTCTTGAAGCCCATCGCCCTTACAAGACGCCGCTTCGCCTCATCGATCTTGGCACAGGGTCGGGCAAGCTCGCGCTGCATCTGATGGCATGGGCGCGGCGCAAGCATGTTGAGATGCAGGTCTATCCGCTCGATCTCTCAGCGCGGAATCTGTCGGTAGCGCAGGAGAACATCAACGCCCAGACGGGTATTCATCTGCTCCAGGCGAACGGCCTCTCTCTGCCCTTTGCGCCCAACAGCATCGATTATGTGATTTCGTCGCTGGTGATGCATCATTTTACGCCTGATGCGCTGATCGTCCTGCTGCGTGAGACATATCGTCTGGCGCGGCGCGGCCTCATCATGAATGACATTGTGCGCGGCATGCTGCCGCTGGTGGCATTTCGTCTCACGCAGCCCATCTTTGCTCGTCATTATCTCACGCGCCACGATGGCATCCTGTCGATCAAACGCGCCTACACGCCGACAGAACTGCTGGCGCTGGCCCACGCTGCCGGTCTCAGCCATGCGCGGATCATGACACATTTTCCCTGGCGCATGACGCTCATCGTGGAGAAACCCGATGTTTGATGTGGCTGTCATAGGGGGGGGATTGGCGGGGTGTCAGGCGGCGATCACGCTGGCGCGACAGCAGCATCGCGTGTTGCTGCTGGAGGCGGGTGCGTATCCGCGCCCCAAAGTGTGCGGCGAATTTCTCTCGCCGGAATGCACGGCGCTGTTCGTCGAGACTGGCTTTCTGGACATTCTGCACAGCCTCAAGCCTGTGCCGATTCGCACGCTGCGAATTACCGCGCCGTCTGGCCGCGAATGGTGCAGCACGTTTCCTACGCCCGGCATTGGCATCAGCCGCTTCGCGCTCGATCAAGCGCTGGCAGCCTATGCATCGTCCTTGGGCGCTGTGGTACAGGAGGGGGCGCGAGTCACGCAGGTTCAGGGTTCGCTGCGCGACGGATTTTGTCTGACGGCGCAGACCGCGCACGGCACACAGAATTTTGAGGCGCGGACGGTCATCGCCGCGCATGGCAGACGCAGCAATATGGATCGTGTGCTGGAGCGGACATTTGCAAAGCCCACTCAAACGTATGTCGGCCTCAAGCAGCATTTCAACGGGCCAGCGCTGTCGGAGCATATCGATTTGCATGTGTTTCGCGGCGGCTACTGCGGCATGTCGCAGGTGGAAGATGGCACAACCAACGTCTGCCTGCTGGTGCGTCAGGATGTGTTTCAGGAGGCGTCACGCGGCAGCATCCCGGCCTTCATCGCGTGGATGGGCGATCAGAATCCGCATCTGGAACGCTGGTTGGCACAGGCCGCGCCAGTCTATCCCGATTGGCTCAGTATCGCCCAAGTGTCGCTGGCGACCAAGACGCCGCTTGAAGGCGATATCCTCATCGCGGGCGATGCGGGCGGCATGATCGCGCCGCTGGCAGGCGATGGCATGGCGATGGCGCTGCACGGCGGCACACTCGCAGCGCGGGCAGTGGATCGCTATCTCACCCAGGCCCAGGATGCCACCACCATGACGCATGATTATGCGCGACTCTGGCAGCGCACGTTTGGCACTCGTCTCAGACTGGGCCGTGTTTTGCAATCGGTGATGCTGCGGCCCCAACTCCTCTCTCCCGGCCTGCGTCTGCTCCATCATGTCCCGATGGTGGGCGATTGGCTTGTCACACACACTCGTGATCTTGGTTTATTGGATTGATGGATATGACACAACCCAGAGTACTCTCCCTGCAAACAGCCGTCCCGACACAATGTTATCCCCAGGAGGTCATCACTGACTTTTACGTCAATTTGCTTCACGGTCAGGGGACACGCCATGAGCGGGCCATCCGTGCCGTGATGGGTCATTCAGGCGTAGCGTATCGCTATGCGGTGGTGGAGCCGCAGTTTTTTGCCACCTCAAAATCCACGCAGCAGCGCAACGAGCGCTATATGGCCGAAGCCGTCCCACTGGCCGCCCAGGTCATCCAGAGCGGACTCCAACGTGTTGGTCTCACGCCGCAGGATATTGACAGCCTCGTCGTCGTGTCCTGCACGGGCTTCCATGCACCGGGGTTGGATCTGCTGCTGGCGGGACAGTTGGGCATGTCGCCGCACCTCAGCCGCACCTGCATCTTTGGTATGGGCTGCTATGGCTCTTTCCCTGGCATCAAACGTGCTGTTGAGAGTGTGAATACCCGCCCACATGGATTGGCGCTCATGTTGAGTATTGAGTTGTGCAGCGTGCATCTGCAATTCGATGATGCCACCGAATCCGTCGTCTCAACCTCGCTGTTTGCAGATGGGGCGGGCATGATGCTCATTGGCGGAGAACACTCAGCATTGAGCGGCCCGACCCTGATCGACAGCGAAACCTACTGCGATTACAAGACGCTCGATCATATGAGCTTCACGCTCACCGATCAGGGCTTTCGCATGTATTTGTCGAGCTACGTGCCGGATTTGCTGGCCGCCAATGTCGATGCTTTTGTGAGCAGTCTGCTCAGGCGCAACCACCTCCGGCGCGAGGATATCAAATTCTGGGCGATCCACCCCGGCAGCCAGCGTATCGTCGAATACATTCAGGACAAGCTCGATTTATCGGATGAACAGGCGCGTTACTCGCTTGAGACGCTGCATGATTATGGCAATATGTCTTCGGCAACGGTGCTGTTTGTGCTGGATCGCATCATGCAGGAGGGTGAGCCGCAGCCGGGGGATTACGGCGTCATGATGGCGTTTGGCCCTGGCCTGACGATGGAGTCAATTTTGCTGCGCTGGTAGGTGTGCATCGCCCCGTCACCTTTCCTGTATCTATTCAGCTACCCGTGAGAATTGTGGGTTTGTAGGGGCTGGATACATCCTGCCCACGTTGAATCCCCTACAAGTCATCAGGGCGCGAGCGAAGCCACCGAAGGTTTAGATCGCGCCCCTACAACGGCCTTTGTCGCATGGATAGGTGAATGATTACGTGTTGATGTAGGGGCGACTCATGGGTCGCCCTGCTGGAAATGGACATTTTGGGCATGGCACGCCAAGCGTAGCCACCGAAGGTATGCCCCTACAACCAACCACGCGCTTATGCACACCTACCCAAATCACGCCCCTCTACCGCTCCATCACAGCCCGTACAGCGGCCACAATGCGCGAGATGTTCGGCACAACTTCGTCTTCCAGCGGCGGGCTGTAGGCGATCAACGCCGATCCCATGTTGACGCGCTTGACAGGCGCTTCCAGATCGTAAAGGCCCGCATCCGCCGCAAGCGAGGCAATATCGCCGCCCCACCCCGCCGAATGCGGCGCTTCTTCCACAATCACGAGGCGGTTGGTCTTGCGAATCGACGCCAGAATCGTCGCCGTATCCAGCGGCACAAACGAGCGCACATCGATGACTTCGCAGTCAATCTCGCCCGCAAGCTGTTTCGCCGCTTCGAGCGAACGATGCATCATCAGTTGGCTGGCGACGATGGTCACATCGCGCCCCTGCCGCACCACTGCCGCTTTGCCCAATGGCATCGGCGCGGTATCAGCGGGCACGTCGCCCTTGAGGTTATACAGACCTTTGTGCTCCAGCACAAAGACAGGATTGTCCTCGCGGATTGCACCGCGTAGCAGGCCGTAGGCATCGACAGGTGTTGAGGGCGACAGCACCTTCATGCCGGGGAAATTCATCAGCCAGCTCTCGCCGCATTGCGAGTGCTGTGTACCGAAGCCGTTGCCGCCGCCCTGCGCTGCCCGAATCGTCAGCGGCACTTTGAACTGCCCGCCGCTCATATAGCGATATTTGGCGACCTGATTCATGAGTTGATCCATCGCCACCAGGATAAAATCAGCAAACATCAATTCGGCCACCGGGCGCAGCCCCGTAATCGCGGCCCCAAGCGCTGTGCCGATGATGGCCTGCTCAGAAATCGGCGTGTCACGCACGCGATCTGCGCCAAATTCTTCGACGAGGCCGGGCGTGACCTTGAAGACGCCGCCCGCCACCGCCACATCCTCGCCAAAAAACACCACGTTAGGATCACTGCGGAGTTCATCAGCCAAAGCCTTGCAAACCGCTTCACGATACGTCATCTCTGGCATGGGTTATCCTTCGTAGTAAACATCTTGATAGAGAGACGCAATCTCAGGGAACGGCTCGGCTTTGGCCCACTCAACCGCTGCATACACCATCTGCTCCGCCGCCTGCTGCATCTCCTGATACTCAACCTCATCCAACTGGCCGTCTGCGATCATACGATCTTTGAGGATGATCAACGGGTCGCGCTTCATCCAGCGCTCCAACTCTCCCTCAGCGCGATAGGGTGCGGTGTCGGTGCGCGAATGGCCTTTATAGCGATAGGTTTTGAGTTCCAGCAGCGTCGGGCCATCACCGGCTCGCGCCCGTGCCACTGCATCCCGCGCCGCTTCCACCACGATCTCGATATCCTGTCCATCCACGCTCACGCCGGGCATGGCATAGCTGTCGGCGCGGCGGGCCAGATCATCAATCGGGGTCGTGTGGCGCAAGGGGCTGTATTCACCATAGAGATTGTTTTCGCACACAAAAATCACGGGCAGCTTCCAGATCGACGCCATATTGAGCGATTCATGGAAGACGCCAATATTGGTCGCGCCATCGCCAAAGAAGGTCACGGCTACCGCGCCCGTCTTCTTGATCTGAGCGGTGAAGGCTGCGCCCATCGCAATCGGAATCTGTGCGCCAACGATAGCATTGGCCCCCAGCAGGCCCAGGCTGGCATCGGTCATGTGCATACTGCCGCCTTTGCCCTTGTTCGAGCCGCTGGCCTTGCCCATCATCTCGGCCATCATCGCTTTTAAGGTCATGCCCAGCGCCAGCGCGTGATGATGACCGCGATAGGTACATGTCACACTATCGCCGGGGCGCAGCGCTTTCATGACGCCCACTGCACAGGCTTCCTGGCCCACCGCGAGATGGGTTGTGCCGCGAATAAGATTGGCAAGGAACAATTCCTGGATGCGCTCTTCCGCATGGCGAATTTCGAGCATCTGGCGCAGCGCGGTTTGCCGCTCCGTCGCCTCAAGGGGTGGAGTCATAGGGTCTCCCGACTATCATGCCTGGATAAAATGATCGAGTTCACGCTGAAAGGTCGCCATAAAACGGGCGAGATCCATACCATCCACCACGCGATGATCGCCGCTGAGGGTGAAATGCACCGTATGATGCACAAACAATCCGCCCTCATGCACAATCGGGCGCGGCTTGACCGTGCCCACAGCGAGAATGGCGACCTGCGGCGGATTGATAACTGCCGTAAAATGATCGACCTGCGGCACAACGCCCAGATTGCTGATGGTGAACGTGCCGCCGTTCAAATCGCCCGCTTGCAGATGATTGTCACGGGCACGCTGGATCAGGGCGCGGCTCTGTGCCGCCAATCCCGTGAGCGAATACTGTTGGGCATCGCGCAACACAGGCGTGAGCAGGCCATCGCCAAGCGCGACTGCCACCGCGAGATGAATGCCCTCGTATTGCAGCAGACGCCCGTCGTGATAGGTGGCATTGAGCGCCGCAACATGCAGAAGTGTCTGCACAACCAGATATTGCAGCACATCGTTGATCTTCGGCGCGGGCGATGGCAGGGCCTTGAGTTTGAGCATCACGCCTTCCACATCAAATTCGCCACTGACGTAAAAATGTGGGGCCTGCCGCATACTCTCGGACAATTGGCGGGCAATGACCTGGCGCATACGGGTGAGCGGAATTTCGCGTGTGCCTGGAATCGGCATAGGTGTCGATACAGCGCTCTCGCTCACGACAGGCAGGATAGGCGTTTCGGCGGGTGTCGAGGCAGCAGGAGCGCTCAACAGTGTTGGCACATCAGGTGCAGCGACACGAACGGCGATTGTCGGTGCGTCAGGAAGGCGTACAGGCGATGCATTCTGGGCAAGTACCGTCTGCACATCCGCCATGCGAATCGGGTTGCTGTGCGTCTGTTGATATACGGCATCGAGCGTCAAGCCTGCTTCGCGCACGGCCCGCCGCACTTTGGGCAGCGCTTGCAGCAGAGGCATCTCATCGCTGCGTTGCGCCAGATGCTGCTCAACATCCTGCCGCATAATGCGCCCACGCGGGCCGCTGCCGCTGACCGCCGCCACATCCAGCGCATTGGCCTGGGCCATACGGGCCGCGACAGGCGATGGCGAGGCCGATGGATTCGCAGTTGGGGCAGCGAGGAGTGTCGGCGCATCATTGGCTGTGGGCGCGGCGAGAGGCGTGGGCGCATTGTGGCGCTGATACTCCTCTGGGCTGCCCACGCGGGCGATGACCGCTCCCACCTTCACCACCTCATTGGGCTGGCACAACAGTTCCAGCACAACGCCGGACGCGATACTCTCCAGTTCCACATTCGCCTTGTCGGATTCGATGAGGGCGAGGGCCTCACCTTTCTTGATGTTCTCGCCCGTCTGCTTCAACCATTCGAGCAGACGCACTTCCTGGGCATCAAACCCGGCATTCGGCATCACGATCTCATGGGACATCTTTTGGCTCCATATCGTCCTGGGTGGGCGGATGAGGGGGAAGCGAGGCTTGAGACGCCCGCAGCAGTTCCGGGCCGCGTGCCGAATCGCCGGGCTGGATATTCTGGAAGATGACCAGCACATCATCGACGCGGGCCTTGCCCTCTTCCACCAGGGCTTCCGCGATGCGACGGGCCACCTGCTGCTTTTGTTCGTCTGTTCGCCCTGGCGACCAATACACGATGACGGTTGGCATGGGTTGACTGTCCTCTCAATAGCGCGATGAGTCGCAAAATGGGCCGTCACACGCTGGCAGAAGCGATTACAACGTCATGATGAGCGCTGTTAAATTGATCGATCCTGTAATGAAGATAATATGCTAAATCATCTATGGCCCGCACAGCCGAGTTGTGGGCGAGAGGGTCTTGAGATTTATAAATTATAATTTATAATGCCGAGCAGGATTTGTCAACTGGAATACTTCACTATGACATTACTCACCCCTATTGAACAAACCCGAAAGACGCTGACGGCTCAGGTGTATGAGCGCATTCGTGAAGCGATCATCCAGCAAACGTTTAGCTCTGGGCAGCGCATTGACCAGAACAAGCTGGCTGAAGATTTAGAGGTCAGCCTTGTGCCTGTGCGCGAGGCTCTGAAGACGCTGGAGGCCGAGGGATTGGTTTCGATCATACCCCGTCGCAGCGCATTCGTCAGCGAAATCTCACTCAAAGACCTGGCTGACCTGTATTTTGCGCGGCAGCTTATCGAGGGCGAGGCCACCTATCAGGCCGTCCAACTCATGCACGACAGCGATTTTGCGGCGATGGAACGGCTCATCCCGCAGATGCGCGAGGCGACCGAGCGCGAAGACCTGGGCGACTTCATGCGCCTCAACCGCACGTTTCATATGACGATTTACGCGTCGCTCAACAACCTGCACATCATCCAGACGATACAAGCGCAGTGAGATTTACCGCTTCCGCTTCATGTTCATCACGCATGGTGCATCAAATGTGCATGTGGAACATGAAGCGATTCTGCACGCCTGTCGTCAACGCGATCAGCAGCAGGCCAAAGACCTCGCCAAGCAGCACATCGCCAACACGCGGGCGGGCCTGGAACAAGAACTCCTCAGTCATAAAACCAACGGGTGAAGGATCGCATCATGGGCATCGTGCCAGCGCGTCATCAGGGGAAGATTGCCATCGTCACAGGCGCGGGTCAGGGCATCGGCCAGGGCGTGGCGCGGCGGCTGGCGCAGGAAGGGGCGCATGTCGTCATCGCCGAATACAATGCCGAACGCGCCCGCCTCGTCACAGATGAGTGTTCTGCCTTCACCGAAGCCCTAGCCTACCCCATCGATATTGGCGACGTCGAGCAGATCAAGACGATGGTGGCCGACGTTGTGACCCGCTTCGGGCGGATTGACATCTTGGTCAACAACGCGGGTGTGCTGGAAACGCTGCCGATGTTTGATATCACGCCGGAAAAATGGGATTGGCTGGAGCGCGTCAATCAGCGTGGGCTGTTCTTCTGCTTGCAGGAGGTGTCAAAGCAGATGGTCGAGCAGATTCCGACAGAGATCAAGGAGCAGGGCCGCGCCCCGCACAGCTATGGCAAGATCGTCAATTTCTCCTCAATTGCCGGACGCAGCGGACGTCCCTATGCCGCGCATTATTCAGCCTCAAAATGGGCGACCATCAGCATCACGCAGAGCGCCGCTGGCTATCTCGCGCCCTACAACATCAATGTGAATGCCGGGTGTCCCGGCATTGTGCCGACGCCCATGTGGGACGAGATTGACCGTGTGCAGACTGAGCGCTTTGGTCTGCCGCGTGGGGGCTGGATACAAAAGACGATTGACGGCATCCCCCTCAAACGCGCCGCCACGCAAGAGGATCTCGCCGCTGCCGTCTCCTTCCTGTGCTCGGAGGACGCCGATTACATCACGGGTCAGACGCTCAATGTCGATGGGGGCATTGAGATGAATTAGCGATTGATGTTTGGTGTAACCCCTCACCTCCCGGCCTCCTCTCCCACAAGGGACGAGGAGGTGCAAGACAAAAAGCCCCTCTACCCTTGTGGGAGAGGGGTTGGGGTGAGGGGCAAATGGTTCTTATAATCGATATTCGTTTTCAGGAGACACGATGAAAATAGGGTTGCTTGGCCTGATCGGGAGCGATTGGCGCGACGTCAATTACAATCTGCTGCGCTATGCCGCTGAACTCGGCTTTCACGGCGTCGGCGCACATCTGACCGTCCCGGCCCGCACGATCACTGAAGAACTGGCGGCACATGTGCGTGAGGTCTTCGATCAGCAGAAGATGCCCCTGCTGCAACTGTGGGGGCCGTATCCAACGATCATCTCGCCCGATGAAGAGATTCGTAAAGCGGGCGTTGAGGGCGCACGCGATCTGGTGAAGCTGGCAGCGCAGATGGGCGTCAAGGAATCGGGCGTGCGCCCCACCAGCCTCAATCCACGCGGCGATTGGTTTCCGCACCCTGATAATTACTCGCAGGCAGCAGAAGATCGCCTTGTCCGCAGCCTGTGTGACATTCTCGAAACCGCTGAAGAACACGATATCACACTTGTTTTAGAGGTTCACAAAACCACAACGCTGCATTCGCCCGCGCAGATCCGCAAGGTGATTGAGCGCACAAGCTCACAACGTTTGAAGGTCAATATTGACCCCTGCAATATGGTCGGCGATCTGGCGACGGCCTTTGCACCGCAGGCCATGCTGCGCGAATGCTTTGACACGCTCGGCCCGTACTGCGCCACCGTCCATTGCAAGGATTACAGCCTGGGCGAGCATTTTGTCGTCCATATCTCCGAGGCCGTGATCGGGACGGGCTTGATGGATTGGGACACGCTGCTGCAATGCGCCTATGCCATGAACCCGGATGTGTATGTGGTGGTGGAGCATCTGCCTGTGCCGATGATTCCGCAGGCCAAACGCAATCTCACCGACAAAATCAAAGCCTTGAATATTCCATTGGGTTAACGCTTGCTTGATGAACACTGTAAGGGTGCAGTACCCCGGCACAAACATCACTCTGGGAGGTCTGGCAGACATGTCGGGCCTCCGTCCTGTCGCAGATTTTCCCCGTTGACAACTCGCCTGCCCTGAATGCCAGACATGATAAAAAATTTGTATCAACACGCTGTGCGGAGGGCAGGCGTACATTATCTTTGTGCGTGATTCCTTGATACTGTATAATGTGTTTTGCAATACCGTTCGTATAACAAAGGACAACACTGGTAAGCATCCCCATCCCTAAAGGGCTATACATTACCCACATCTTTTTGGGGAAGGGGAGAGGGAGAAACGAAGTGCTTTCTCGCACGAAAGCTGCCCTATGAACGAGGCATAGACCCCGTTGGAACGAGGCAGCAGCGGGT
>DAOTUR010000766.1:0-6737 GCA_034436915.1 Anaerolineae bacterium | reverse complement strand
ACCCGCTGCTGCCTCGTTCCAACGGGGTCTATGCCTCGTTCATAGGGCAGCTTTCGTGCGAGAAAGCACTTCGTTTCTCCCTCTCCCCTTCCCCAAAAAGATGTGGGTAATGTATAGCCTTGTGGGAGAGGGGCCGGGGGTGTAGGGGTTACGACCAAACAATTAGGCTTTTCCAAAGAAATAGCTGTTCCCATTCAGAGAGGGGCAATACGAACAAACCATTTTTGGATCGTCGTCCGTGATTATCTATATCGCCTTGGTCTCTGTTTTAATCTGGAAAAGCCTAAGTGCATAACACGCTCTGTATTCGCTCGTAACGGAGCGCTTTTCAGCGCCGAGTCTGGTCAACCTGAGCATTGTTCATGCTCCCGGCTTAAGCCGGGGGTCGTTGACTGGTTGTCTAGTTTCTGGGGTACATCATATAAGGTCTTTCCTACACCCCGCTGAAGGCGCTGAAGCCACCATCCACAGGCACGACGATGCCCGTAACGAAGCGCGAGGCATCGCTCGCCAGCCAGAGCAGCGTGCCTGTGAGGTCATCCGGATCGCCAAAGCGGGCCATCGGGGTATGGGCGATGATCTGTTCGCCGCGAGGCGTCAGAACGCCTGCCTCATTCATCAGCAAAAAGCGATTTTGATCGCCGACAAAGAAGCCCGGCGCAATCGCATTGACGCGAATATGGGGGCCGTGTTCTTGCGCCATATACACCGCCAGCCACTGCGTAAAATTGTTGATCGCAGCTTTGGCCGCTGCATACGCCACCACCCGTGTGAGTGGCTGAAACGAGGCCATCGATGAGATATTGATGATGACGCCCGCGCCCTGATCAACCATTGCTTTGCCAAACACCTGTGAGGCAAACAGCGTGCCCATGAAATTCAGATTGAAGACCCATTCCATTGCATCGGCAGGCAGATCGAAGAAGGAGCGCTGAGGGAGGATGGCGGTGGCCTCCGGGCGGTTGCCGCCTGCACCATTGACGAGAATATCGATGCGGCCATAGGTGGCGATGATGTGAGCCGCTGCCACTTCGAGTGCGGGCTTATCCAGCACATCGGCGGCAAAGGACGAAGCGCGGCCTCCGCCTGCCACGATCTGCGCGGCCTGTTCTTCCGCTCTGGCGGCGGTGCGGGCCAGCAGCACCACATGCGCCCCGTCAGACGCCAAGCCCTGGGCCATCGCAAACCCCAGAGCGCCTGTACCACCCGTCACCACAGCGATTTTGCCTGTAAGATCAAACAACATTTAGCGGCTCTCCTGGCGGAATGCCGCAAGATGGCGGTCAAAATGGCGCTTTAAATAGCCGTGATACAGCGGCTCGTTGGCCCGCAGCAGCCTATGAAGCTTCTCTCCAAAGCTATCGAGGACTGAGCCAAACGTGACATGCAGCACCTGCCGCGCATCAAATTGATCGAGCAGGGCGGGAAGCTGCTCATCCGTCAGATGTGCGCTTTCTGGCACGTTGTCCAGCGTGGCCGAGACATGATAGGTCTTGCGATCTGTCTCATAGCGCTCACGGGCAAACGTCAGTATCTGGCGGAAGAAGCCCACATTCACCGCTGCCATCACGCGCAGCGCCTCCAGATAGCTCGTGCCGGCTGTCTTGAGATGCACCCGCCCCTCCGTATGGCGCATGGCGATGGGATACACGCCAAATTTGTCCGATCCCGTGTGCAGACTGAGCTTATACAGATTGCCAAAGTGCCGCATGATAGCGGCATGTCCGACGATATTTTCCTCAAGTTCGTCCAGATCGCCAATATAATCGACACCTTTTTCAAAGCGCCCGACGAAACGCGGTGCGAGGCTCACGAAGGGGATGCCATTGCGGATCAATTCGCTGGCGATGTACAGGTGCTCATGCCATGAGGTGGTTGTCCCCGTCTCATCGACGGACATCTCTATCTCAAACGGTCTGCCCTGTGACTGCGTTTTCAATTCCTCGGCCATCCTCAGCGTATGCGCGACGGCTGACCCATACTTGACAGCGGCCTTGAGGACATCACGCTCATCAAAAGTCAGCGTGAGCGCCCCCAGATTGAACAACGTTTGATAGCGGGTTTGCATCTCGACCAGAGTTGTCTGCAACACGTCCCAGGGCAGAGCGGCGGCTTTGGTATGTAGGATATCGAGGCTGTCTGTTTCGGCGGCATCATCGACATGATCACCGGGATCGATGGTGAAAAAAGTGTAGCCCGCTTTGACGAACGCGGCCACGTCCGCCGCATGTTTGAGATGATCGGCATCCGCGCCCCATGCCTCGCGCCAACCCATCTCAAAGACGCCCCACATGGCATCATCGACTACGTTTTGCGGCGTGCGATGGGTGCGGCTGTTCTCACGGACGGACTGCTGCGCGAAGATCGGCGCAACACCTGTGCCGATGGTGGCCTGCACATGGCCGGGCGTGGCAATGCCCAGGCGATCCCCGAAGCCCGCTGAGGTGTGCAGGCCAAGCGTCACCGGGTTCAGCCAGGGCAGCCGCGTTCGCAGCAGGACGGCATTCTCTGGCGTCCGTTCACAGAGGAGGGCCTCACCAACCATCTGCCCGATGAAGCCCGCTGTGTCGCCCTTCACGAGAAGCTTTTTATCAGGGGTGAGAGCGTACTCGGTGCCATCGAGTGCGATGACAGATGTTTCGATCACTTGATATTGCGAGAGCATGATGAGCGATCCCATATGTCTATGTGTTTTTAAGGGGGCGTGATCAGGAAAGTGTCAGCATGGCTTTTACCACGCCGGATGACGGATCGAGCCACGTCGGAAAATCCGTCACCAGTTGCTCAGGCGTGGCGTGGTGCGTGATCCACGACTCAATCGTAATCGTGCCTGTTTCCAGTGCCTGGATCACGGTGTTGAAGTCCTGTTTTGTGGCGTTACGGCTTGCCAGCAGCGTCAGTTCGCGCCGATGAAAATCAGGATCATTGAATGTCACATCACCCTGGAACAAGCCCGCAAATGTGAGACGTCCGCCATGCGCCGTGTAGCGAAAGGCGTTCATCATCGATTGGGCATTGCCAGTGGCATCAAACACCGCCGTTGGCAGATCGTCGGGGAGGATCGCTTTGAGCTGTTCCAGCACATCCTGTTTGGCATCAATGCCAAATTCGATCCCAGGCTGCTGACGGGCGAATGTAAGGCGGCTCTCGCTGACATCCATCACGATCACCCGCGCCCCGGCCAGGCATGCAAACTGGCTCACGCCCAGACCAATCGGGCCGACGCCGATGACCAATGTAAACTCACCAGGGATGATCTGCGCCCGCCGCACCGCATGGACGCCAATGCTCAACATCTCCACGAGTGCTAACTGCTCATCGGGTAGGGTGGATATATGCAGCTTATCAATCGGCACATTGATGAGGTCGCGCATCCCGCCATCACGATGCACGCCCAACACCTGAAGGCGCGTACAGCAGTTGTCATACCCGCGCAGGCAGGCCCCGCATGTGCCACAGTTGAGATAGGGGCGGATGCAGCAGTGATCTCCAATTTTGAGATCATGGGCCATATCAGTGGGGCCAAAGGCGACAATTTCAACGGCGAGTTCATGGCCCAGGATGCGCGGATAGGTAAAGAAGGGCTGCCGCCCGGCAAAGGCATGAAGATCCGTCCCGCAAATGCCCACGCGATGCACCCGCACCTGGGCTTCATTCGGGCCGGGCGCATCAGGCGCGGGGGCGTCAACGAGATCAAAATGGCCGGGCGTGGTGAGAACGATAGACTGCATAGTGATCCTCTTGCTGGGTTGGAGGGGCGTTGTTAACTACTCCGCAGGAATCGCTGTGCCGCCCGATGCGCTCGATTCATACGCCGCTTCAACGACGGCCATTGTGCGGAACGCATCCTCAACCGAGGTGGGCAGAAGGTTTGTTTCGCCATTGGCAAAGCGCATCAGGCTCGCCATTGTACCGATGAAGGCATCCGGGAACCATGATCCCTCCACCGCAACACCCTGCCAATGCGGAGTCGTTGCCTCATCCAGCAGCACATACTCGAAGGCATCCGGGCGGCCCGTCGGATAATCCATATTCAGGCCCGCCGTCGCCTGGATTGCGCCTTTTGCGCCCTCCCACTTGATGAAGCTCTCCTGCTTATCCGGCCCAAAGTTATGGGTGTGATTCGTCATGATGTTTGCCCGCACGCGCTGGCCGTAATCCAGGATCATCAGGGTGCGGACGGAGGCCAGCCCCGGCGAATTGGGATGCTCCAGCGTTTTGGCATAGATGCGTTCAGGATCGCCCAGGAATGAGCGCATCAAATCGACATAATGGATGCTGTGATACACGATCTCCATGCGCGGCTTGCCATAGAGAAATGTCCACAAATGCCAGGGCATGTAGACCTGCATCCGCACCTCCATATCGTAGACCTCGCCAATCAAGCCTTGCTCGATCATGCTGCGGGCAGCGACGATATACGGGGCATAGCGCATCTGGAAGTTGACAGCGGCGATGAGATGCTTCTGGTGGCAGATGTGCCGAATTGCCCGCGCTTCATCCAGGGTTTCGCCCATCGGCTTCTGGATGAGCACCGCCCGCCCATCGGGGATTTTTTCCAGGATGCCCATGACGGCGCTACCGGGGACGGCCAGATCAAAGACAGCATCGGCGGGGCTGTGGGCGATGGCCTCATCGACACTGCTATAAAGCGTCGGGACGCCAAATTTTTGCTGCAATTTGCGGGCTTGATCGGGATTGATATCATAGCCGCCCACGACCTGAAAGCTCGCTTTTTGATAGGCGGGATAATGTGCGTCATGGACAATGCCGCCCATGCCAATGCTGACGATGGGGCGGGGGCGCTGTGGGAGTTCAACCGTTTGATGGATTGTGAAACTCACGTTTCACCTTTCTTCGTTCAGGTTTTTAAGACAGAGATCGTCCGATGGCATAATCGAGCGAAAATCACGCATTGAGACGATAAAACGCACGCGCATTATCGGCAAACACGCGCTGTTTCTCTGCGTCACTCAAAGAATGCAGCGCCTTGAGTGCCACGTCAATCCAGCCTTCATAGGTCAGATGCGCCAGCCGTACAACGGGCGAATCGCTGCCCCACATCACGCGCTCGGTTCCAAATGCCTCAAGCACATGGTCGATATAAGGCGTGAGATCATGCGGCTGCCAGGCATTCACATCAGCTTCCGTCACCAGACCGGACAGCTTGCACGACACATTGGGAAAATGGGCCAGCGTGGAAATATCGGCCCGCCAGGGATCGAGCTGTGCCTGTTGAATATTCGGCTTCCCGATATGATCCAGCGCAAATGACACGTCTGGACACTGCTGCACCAGCGCAATCACATCGGGAAGCTGGTGATGCTTAACGCACACATCAAAACTGTAGTCGTAGGGGGCCAGGGCCTGCACGCCTGTGATGAAGTTGGGCTGCAAACAGAAGTCCGCCCCCTCCGACTGAATCAAGCGGCGAATGCCCTTCACGAGGGGCAGCGACTGGAGCGCCTCAAGGGTTGTGTGGGCCTCTTGTGACGTTTCTAACACAGCGAAGGCCACAATGCCCTGAATGCGTGGATCATCTTTTGCCAATGCGCTCACCCATTCGGCCTCTGCTACGCCTTGTGAGGGCAAACAATCCGCCTGCACAAACACCAGCGCATCTATGACCCACTCATCGCCCTGCTGTGGAACATGATCGGGCAAACTCGGCTGATTGAGTTCTGGCACATCGGCCAACCAGCCGTAATGAAGCAGGGCGGGCTGCCAGAAATGAACATGACTGTCAACGATTCGCAGCGACATGAGCGTCCTTAATCCGTGTGGAAAACTTCTTCCATATCTGCCCACCAGCCGCCCACCTGACTGCCTGTTGAGCTGCCCTGTACAGGCTCCTGCATCGGATCATTGAGCGCCCACCATTCGTGCGTGAGTGGATCGCTGCCGATGATCGCCATATCCGCCTCATAGCTGCTGCCAATGTACTCAAAATAGGCGAACAGCAGGCCGTTCCAGTGGTGAATGGAATAGTTGCGGATATTGGCCTCATAAATCTTATCCAGGACGCCCTGCCACACGGCGGCATGGGTCTGCTTGTAAGCCTCATACGCATCCGGTTTCAGGCGGATAACCTGTGCCACTCGTTTCATCGGCTTAACCTTTCACCGCGCCAACCAGAATGCCGCGTGCGATATAGCGCTCCAAATACACTGCCAGGATCGTGATGGGAGCAATCATCAACAAGACCAGTACGGAAATATTCCACCACTGTGGCCCGCGTGTGGCATTTTGTGCAACCACCAGCAGCGGCATGGTTTGTGTTTCAGCGCCCCGTCAGGAACAGGGCCATTGTGTACTCGTTGCCACGCAAACACCAGCACAATCAGGCAGGTGGCGATCAACCCCGGCATCGCCAGCGGCAGAATGATCCTCCACAGCACCTGATAGCGATTGGCTCCGTCGATGAAGGCGCTCTCTTCCAGGTCAATCGGGATCGTCTGGAAATAATCGCGCAGGAACCACACTGCCAGCGGCACGCACGCCGCAAACAGCCCGATCAAGCCAAGCTTGGGCCAATACTCGAAACGTGAGAGGGCATACGAGGCCGCTGCCCCAATCACAATCGCGCACAGTCGTCATAGAGCGTGTTATGCACTTATTGGTAATCATTCACCTATCCGTGAGAATCGTGGGTTTGTAGGGGCACGATGGATCGTGCCCTGGTGATTTGTAGGGAATTTGGCGTGGGCGCGATGCATCGCGCCCCTACAAGGGCGTTT
>DAOTUR010000765.1:0-9360 GCA_034436915.1 Anaerolineae bacterium | reverse complement strand
GCAGGGTTGGCATTTCACCTCAACGTTCTCATCTACCTACTGGCAGCCCTCGAACCTGAAACCAGTCACGAGCTGATCGCGGATGCCATCATCGCTGCTCGGCGCGATGGGAATACGCTGCTGGCGCAGATTAAAGCCGTCCGCGAGATGAAATGAAAGCCATCATTGTGACGGATTTCGCCTACAAAGGACCCAAACGCAAAGGGCGTGGGACAGGACATCAAGGGCTGCGTGCCACGCTCAAATATTTGCAATACCGGGACAACCGCAATCAGCACCTTCAGCAGGATGAAGATGCCGAACGATGGGTCGATCATGGGTTGGGACGGCACTACCGCGCCATCTTCGAGAGCTGCGATAAGCTGCAAAGCAAACACGTTCTCGCCTGGACGTGGGTGATCTCACCTGCCCCCGACCTGATGGCACTTGTACCAGAAGATCAGCGTCCTGAGCTTGTTCTCGACCTGACGGAACGCATCGTAGAAGACTATTACACCTCACGCGGCTTTGAAGTGCCAGAATACAGCTACGTGCTGCATGACCGCCTGACTAAACCCGAAGACGACAGCGAACCCTTGCAGCAGCTACACACGCATGTCGTTTTGCCCGGAACAGCACCGCTGGCAGGAACTGACAGGCAGGCGGTCTACAACAACAAAGAGAAGGGGCATGATGCCCTGTTTTGAGAAATTGCCAGCAAACATTTCACCGAAGCCCTAGACCGACTCATTGATCCCGACTGGCGGCGACTGCGTGAAGAACCGGAAATGGAACAACCCGAACCGCCCATGCCATCCGGGGATAATCTCGATGATTGGTTCCCAAGATAGGAAAACGCCATATTTTACCTGAATACCCAAACCCTGTTCGGTACATTCACTTTGCTCACCCTTATCCTGGCGGTTGCAACCATTGGCAAACTGCTGGGACTGGGGATGGGCGAAGCCCTCTATATTGCCGCACTGCTGATCATTGGCTTAGTCAGTGTCGCCTACCGTTTCATTGGCAAACGACTGAGAAAGGAATAGTCCATGTTCTACTGGTTGTTCACCGATGGACGAGCGCTGCTCGGCGGCTGCCTTGCACCACTGCTGTGTCTGACACTGCTTGCCCCGATTCTTGCGAGCGCAATAATGGGTGCAGGCATTCAGCGCACCAGCAGTCCTCAACAGGCACTGGGCTGGAAACGTGGCGCAAAATTATTTGCACACATCGTTGTCTTGCTGGGTGTATCCGCTATCTATCTTGCATTGTTAGGAGATATGGCGGTGCAGACCGCCCGCGGACGGCACCCAGCCAATGGCTTTATTCAACTGCTGGCAGGTGCGCCACCGAATATCAATGCTACCCGGCTGTTCATGTTCGGGATGATGCTGGTCATGCTGTGGTTCTTCGTGACCATCGGGCTGCACAGTGGCATCAAGAATGGCGGTTGGCTGCGTGAACGGGTTGACCGCCTGCGTAATCCACAGGTCAAACGTGGCGCACTTGGCTCGGCGCATTTCTGCACAATGCGCGAATACAAGCGCTTCCGACGTGAAGAGGCGGAAGGTCTGACCCTGCTCGGCGCATTCTGGGGGGAGCAAAAGCGGCGGCTTGATTTGGGCTTTGGTCAATTCTGTCTGGGCGGCGAAGATGTGGCGCGTGGCATCCTGACACTCGGCGGTCCGGGTTCAGGTAAGACACAGGGTATTATCCTGCCTGCCATCGCTGACCGCATGTTGGCAGGTCACTCACTAGTCGTTGCTGACCCACAGGGAGAAATTACCGGGCATGTGTTGAAGTATGCTGCTGTCACCCGCCATCTGGTTGTCGTCCATGACCCAACCAGCATAATTGGACCGCGTTACAATCTGGCAGAAGGCATTGACAATGTATCGGATGCCCGTGCCATCGCCGATGTGCTTGTGCCATCCGCCGCTGGTGACAACCGCTTCTGGACGGACAGTGCGGCAGCACTACTGGCTGCCTGCCTGATCCGCTTTCCCAATCTCGGTGAAATCTACAACGCCATGAACGATCTGAAAGGACTGGCGCAGAAGCTGGCATCAAAGAAAGACGATGCCGCACTGCTGGCAAACAGTTTCATTGCGTCGGTGGGTTCAGATGGCAAGGTCGCCTCGAATGTAGTGGCGACACTGGCAACGGCATTGACGGGCTGGGCTTCCACCGACGTGCGTGCCAATACCAGCGCCTCGGACTTTGATGCTGAACTTGTCGTGGAGCAGCCTACGGTTGTGGTGCTGACCTGTCCGGGGCGAATGCGGGCGGTCTATGCGTCGTATCTGGGCGCGACGCTGCGAAAGCTGATGCTTGATCTGGATACCATTGGTGAACGTAATAAAGGTCCTCTTCCGGTTCCGGTAGGTGTGATTCTTGATGAGTTCCCGACACTGGGCAAGCTGGATAGCCTGGTAGCCGACGTGAACCTTGTCCGTAAGCGCCGCATCTCCATCATGATTGGCGCACAGACCAAGGGGCAGTTCCACATGATTTATGGCAACGAAGGTACTCAGGCGTTGTTTACCGGTCTGGCAACACAGGTAATTTATGGCGGCTGTGATGCGGATACAGCAGAGTTTTACAGCAAAGCCAGCGGCACAGCGACCACCGATGCCAATGCTGATGATCCCAACAGCCATCTCCGCCAGCGTCCACTGTTGACCGTCGATGAAGTCATCACGCCACAGGTGGGGAACTGCACTATTTTTGCACGTTATGTTGAAGCTGGATTTGCCACGCAGGTCGTCTTGAACGCTCGACTGACGCGCTTCTATGAGCGTGACGATTGGAAGAAACGCTTGAGTTCCTCAAAGGATGTACAGCCACTGCTATTGGAACGGGGTATCACAATCGAGCTGCACCCTGTCGTAACAACCATACCACCTGTTCCCAATTCGCATACACCTGAATCTACCGTAAATACGCCGTCCAACCTGGAGATAGCAGCACTGATGGCAAGGGTCGCCGCTGAAACGCAGAAGCAAACCAATGGCAAAGTTCAAGCGGTGAGCATGAACGAAATGCGTAATAAGCATGAAAAGCGTATGAGCGCTGTGAAAGAGGTGGCACAATGACCCTGACCAAGAATAAAATGGTGCGAGAAATCGGACGGCGCACGCGATTAAAGAACCGCGATGTTCAGGTGATGCTTGAGACACTGTTGGAAGTATGGACAGAAGAGCTGATCAGTGGAGGGCGAGTTGAATTGGAGAATTTCTTTGTTCTGGAGACCCATACAATCAATCGGGGAAAATATCATGGGATTTTGAAACAGGGGACGAACACCTATGTTCCTCCGCAATACATTCGTAGATTGATATTACGTGTGAGTAAGAACCTCAAATCACGATTGAAAAATTCAGGACAACCCACTAACGGGTGATAGACTTTGCTCCCAAAGTACAATGAGTTCCCCGCTATTTACTCGTGGGATATACTTGCTTAAATGTCCTACATCTCACGAGTATCCCTCTATGAATGATAAACGTCACTTTTTCATAAGTTACCGCAGTCTGGAAAGAAAATTTGCTGGAAAGTTGTTTGTTGATCTCCAAAGCAGTGGTATTCCTGTTTGGATGGATAGAGATAAAGAGACTGGAATTGCCGTCGGTGAAAAGTGGACGACTGCGATTAATAACGCGCTGAAAATGAGCATCGGGCTAATTGTAGTGATTACCCCAGAATATTTTGAATCGAAAATTTGCAAAGATGAGCTTGATATTGCTTATAGAAACGATTTGCCTATCCTCCCAATATTGCTTCGAGAACCAGCGAAAGGAACTATGCCAGAATGGTTGCCGGGTATACATTGGTTAGACTTTACTTCGTGGGCAGATGAGGCTGAATATCTTCAACGTGTTGAAGAACTTATTGAGTATATAAAACGGCGGAACCTCTTTATTTATGACACTCCATCGAGCAAGGATCAAACGCTTGAGAATTTAATTAGAAATATTGAATTGGGGCGCGATAATCCGGGTAGGTTAGTAAATGACTTTATTAAACATCTGTGGAACAATGCACGACGTGAAAAAGGTTGGGTAGAACTAGAGCGAATGCAAAGCGTTTTTGGTCGGATCGCATGGGAAATATTGGATGGATTTGAATTTGACTCAGGGATGGTAGGGCTGGAAAGTGCCATCAGACTCAGTACATACGAACTTGGCGGTCATTCTATAATTCGTTTTGGAAAAGAAAAAGTGGCGCGAAGCCTCTTTCAACTGGCTTCAAAATTGAGTTTGATCCAGTTAAGAGATGGCGAAATATTCTATGGCGATTATAGCCGAGTGCAAGAAGTAGTCCAATTTTCTCACTCCGTCTTATTAGCTTATTTTGCAGCGTCCTCTCTCAGGAAGCTGAGTTTTCAAGAGACGCTGTTTAAAGCGAAATATGATAACCATTGGAGGCGTGTCAATCGCCATTGGGATAGCACTTTCATCGCTCTATGTGGCATCGTTGATGATGTTGGTTTGTTTATCATAGAGCTGGCTGCCTATGACCCTATACTAGCTTCCAAATGCCTTCATTCTGGTATCAAGGTTGACGTTTCCATTCAATTAAAAGTACGTGAACAACTGGAAAAACAATTGCTTGATACGAAAGGAGACCCTAATTATCTGTTAGATACGGTAAAGTGGCTGGCACGAACGAAGGGGGTTGCGGCTGTCAACGATCTTTTAGATGCTTATGAAAACTGCCCTTCTGACTGGAAAAAGGACATTCTCGAAATAATCGCTGGTTTTGGAAAAGATGCGGTTCCCCCGCTGCTAAGAGGCTTAAATACACCAAATTACCTTATTTGTGCAGTGAGAGCTTTAGGAAAAATCGGAGATTCAAGAGCAATCAAACCGCTTCAAGATTTAGTTAAACCATTTGATGAGGGTAATTATTATCCTCAGATCATAATTAATGCGTCTTTAGCTAAACTGAATGACCCAGAAGCGCTTGAACGACTTCGGCAAGAAGCAATAGGCAAGCCTCCACCCTATGAAAAAGGAGATGATCATGGGAATCATCTTCATGTCTGGTATGAACTGGCGGATATCGGAATCCACACTTTCCCAATGATGATGAAAATTATGCGGGATGTTCTCGGCGTTGAAGGCAGTAGCCGTGCTTGGGGGCAAGGACACGGTGTTGCTTTGTGCTTTGAAAAAACAATAGCATATCATTTTAAGCAAACTGCTGTACCTTTGTTGCTATCTGAGTTGGACAATCCTGACAACAATCCAGAAACTAAAAGCCTCATTATTAAATCACTTGCTCAAGTCAAGGATCCGGCTTCAATTAGCCATCTAGCAGAATCATTGCATCATCCTGCATTTCTTATTCGCGCAGCAGCAATTGAAGCTCTATCAAAATTTGACAGTCCCCAAGTGATAGACCCCCTCATTGGTGCGCTTATGGATTCTGACAACTACATACGAGGTGCGGCGGTAGAAACGCTTGGTGAAATGCAAGTAGCAAAAGCCGTTCCTGATTTGGTGAGAATGCTAGAGGATACTGAGTTAAAGCATCCGGGTAGACGAATCTGCGATCTGGCATTGAGAGCGCTCGTAACAATAAAAACAAAAGAAGCTTTAGATGCCGCTACCGACTGGTGTATTCAACAACTCTCCAACGACAGAGATTATGTTGAAGGTATGACCTTATCCCGCTGGGTGTCTAACATGCTCGAAATTATAGGGACTCCCAAAGCATATGATGCTTTGAACAAATGGCGAGGGGAAGATTAACAACAAAATGCCCGGTATTGCCGGGCATTGAATTAGACTATTCAGTTAGAAATCGAGTTTCGGTGTACCGGATGCCGTCTCCGGTTCATCACGCTCGAATGTCTGCTGAATCGGGTCGGTGTACAAGCCTTCCGTTGCAATCCGCGCATCACGTTCGGCATTGGGGTTGTAGGGATGCCAGTCCGACGGGTCGTGCGTGAGCGTCAGTTCAGCATTCTGGTAGGCTTTCAGATCATCGCCTTCGAGCGTTGTCCACTCAACAGGCAGTCCTTCCAACCGTGCCACCTCCACTGCAAGTTCCGGCCCGTCCAGCAGTCCGGGGATGAGATAGCCGTTGAAGTCTTTACCGAATTTGTCCACCGCATCCGGGGTCTCAAAGTGTGCCATCTCCAACATTCGGAACGGCTCATCCGCTGCCAGCGCCGGACTGCCGACAGCATCCGGGTCGCGCTCCACGCCAGGATAAACGACCATGTGCAAGGCGTGTCCTAACGATTCACCGTCCAAGTCATTCACCGGGATCGGATCAAGCCGCCAGTAGGGATTTTCCACACTGGGCTGCGGCGCAGGGTCTTCGATCTGCTCGCCATCGGTGTTCCAGTAGGGATTGATTTCACCTTCCAAGCTGCTGCGCCAGCGTCTCGAAACGATCCGGCGGTCCCAGTCGGAACAGACGTGGGTCAGCGCGATCCCCATCCAACCAGTCATTTTGAACAGCGGTGAGTTCGGCTTTATGCATCATGGCTTCAAGACCACGCGCGTCAAAAACCTCCATCAATTGGGTGCGTTCCTGCTCTCCCTGTTCACGACCATCTTCCGCGTCATAGCTATTGATTGTTAATGAATCCACCCCCAGATAACCATTCGGCTCCTTCCAGTATTTCTCAACGACCAGATCAAGTGTCCAGGGATCAACAGCCTGTACGCCCACCGCATAGTTTACGGTATCGTTCACAGGTGGCAGGAGTTCCATCTCCGCTTTCTCAAAGGTTGCTTCAAACCATGCTGCACCCTCCAGCACCGCATTCGCTTCGCGCTCACGGGCAGCTTCAGCAGCAAACTCGCGGTACATGGTCGGGTAGTCCGGCGCTTCCGGTTCGAGCGTGACAGGCGTGTAAGGTTCGGTCTCCATTTCGGTGACTTCCACTGTCTGCGCCAGTTCACGTTCACGGATGGTGGTAAATGGATCGAGTGGTCCTGCGGTGAACAGACGCGGGTCATCGCGCTGCGGGTCGATTACCCCTGCTTCGATGCCTGCCAGTTCCACCAGCGTCATCGCCGCCTGTAACTCGCCCTTATCCAGCATATCGTGGGCGGTTTCGGCGTTCGCCCGTGCGATCTCCCAATCGGGCTGGGGAATGAGCAGGCGTTCATGCTCATGTTCCTCATCACCCCAGGATTTCAAGACATCCAGCCGCGCATCACCGTTAGCGGCAATCGCATCAATGCTGTATTCAGGGTTTTGTTGTATTTCATCGTGCTGCATCTCACGCTCCATCGCTCGTTCGCGTTCGGTGGTAAAGGGGTCAGATGGGGCATCGTCTTCAAAGAAGACCCGCCCATCAGCGCGGTGTGAGTCGAGATAACCACCCGCCACCGCCAGCCGCTCCGCCTGATTCATAGCGGCTTCCAACCCCTGTGTTTTCAGGGTAGCTTCCAGTTCACGTTCATCGGTCTGCGCCTCATTCCACATGCCATACTCGGCAATGGTGAAGGTATCGAAGCGGCGTTCGCTGCCGTGCATCCAGGTTTTCACTGCTTCCAGTGCTGGATTGTTCTGGTCACTGACCCCGTAACCAAAGTAGTATTCCGGCTCAGGATTGAGCGCTGGCAAACCGAGCGGGTCAGGAAATGCCTGCTCATAGTGATCGGCAACATCGTGAGCGAACCGCTGGGCCATATAGACATCGCCCTTACTCAGATACATCTCCAGCCCTGGCAGCGGCCACGCCGAACCGGGATCATCGTCGGGCAGCGGCATAACCGGATAGGAATCATGCTTCAGTGTTCCGTCACTCATTTCCATTGCCCGGAAGTAGCGCAGATCGTAGGGTTCCGCCTCCGGTTCAGCGTTCTCGACAACGGCGAACCAGTGCGCCGTTCCGGCGCCATCGACGTGATGGGCGTGTCCCATGCCCTGCGCGTCAAAAGGCTGCATCCCCTCGCCAAAAGTGAACGGCAAGTCGTCGGACAAATCACGGTTGGGTACAGCATCAAACAGCGGTCTACCGGGAGCGACCTGTCCCCGCACTTCCGCTTCGTACTGCGCGGTATCCAGCAGGCGTTCATTCCCGCCTTCGGCCCGAGCGCGATCCAACTGCCCGCACAGGTTCTCCATGTCCTCGGTTCTGCCATCGGCGACCAGCGCCGCCGTCACCAGTTCACCAGTGAGATAGAGCAAGTGGACTTTGGCACTGTCACCCGTTGAGCCATCCGTTGGAAAGACCAGCGCCAGGTACTGCCCATCGAGATAGGGCATCTGCGTCACCCGGCGGGCATCTTCGCCTAAACCCTCCAACCCATCTTTTTCCAGCGCAGTTTCGACTTCCTGCTGATGTTCTTCGGCAGATCCCCACGACGAGTACGCGCCTAAACGCAGGCGCTGTTCGTGTTCCAGTCCATAGCGATCGGTTGAGGCGCGAACCAGCTCAACACCATACTGTGCCCCGTAGTCGTCGCGCTCCGGTGGCACCACTTCGACGGCATACACCGAGTCGTCTTCAGCGGTGTGACGCACAGTGTCGGTCTCACTCATGTGCATCCTTTCGCTCCAACCGGATCAGAAACTCTGGCGGTTCGCTTTCGCCCGCCGGGACGAAATAGCCGGATTTGCCCAGCTTCTTCTTCCACGCCAGCACCTGCCGCACAGCACGGCGAATGCTGCCGGGACGATCCAGCCCGTACAGGTCACAGAGTTCCGCCAGCGCCGCCTGATCTTCGGGCGTTAATCGGATGGTAAAACTGCGCGTTTTCACTTCGTTGGCATCGCTTACATCGGTCACAGTTCCACCTCCCAGGCATCACGGGTGTAGTCGGCAATCTCGCGGGCGGCATCCGATTCCAGTGCCACCCCGCGTTCGTTCTCCCACAGTTCGCGCTGGTCGGTTGCCAGCGCCATGCCTTCAGCAGCATCAAAACAGCGGTCAATCCCACCTTTCTGCGCCACCTGAATCAGATATTCGGCTGAGGCATACGCCTTGTCCCACTCACCGGGGACGCAGGGCGCAAGCTGCGCCTCCATTTCACCCGTCTCAGGATTGCGGCCCAGTGACAGGATGCTGGTGACACAGTTCTCGCGGTCTTCTTTGTCCGGCTGAAACACGCCAATCCAGTACGCCGTCCCGGTTTCGGCATCGTAGAAAGGCGGCGGGTCCTGGGTCGGGTCGAAGTTCTCGGCTTCAATGCCGATGGCGCTTAACGCCTGAAACGCCGATCCATCTTCGATCTGCGGTGTTGGCACTTCCACTTCCGGTTCAAGCACGACACCACCCAACGCAATGGCGGTCTGAAGCAGGGGGTCAACGGCATAGTCCGGTGGTTCGTCGCGTCCAGTGATGCCCTCATCGTCCAGATCACGCAGGTGTTCATAGGCGGCGTATTCATCAAGGGTGGCACTACGCCA
>DAOTUR010000764.1:0-2694 GCA_034436915.1 Anaerolineae bacterium | reverse complement strand
AAGTTGGTACATATGGGACACGGCAGGCCGTGTCCCTACGGATGATCCTTGAAAGGGGCGTTTTGTAGGGACACGGCCCGCCTCGTCCGCCGATGTGCTCGCCAAAAATCAACTGGTTATCCTCCTCTATCCCCCTCTCGAAATGCGCCCTGATCGCCCAAATGGACAGCTTTGGACTGTTGACGGGTCGGGCAGATCATTTAAGATGAGACGATATTGCCCGAAGCATGAGAAATGAGCCAATGTCTGTGACTCCTCCCGAACGCGGCGCACATTATGACAGCACGCGCCAGACCTGGGAAACCATCTGGGACGGTGCATCGATGGATGTTGAAATGGAAGCGGTGCAATCGCGCCGCGCCCAGGAGACTCTGTGTGCCTATCTGCCCTATCTCGATCAAAAGAGCGTCATCCTGGAAGCGGGCAGCGGCCTGAGCGCCGTTGTCATCACGCTGCGGCGCATGGGCTACCGTGTGGTGGGGCTGGATTATGCCGAGAATGCGCTGCATATCTCACGCGCCTACGATCCTGATCTGGCGCTGGTGGCGGGCGATGTCCACGCGCTGCCCTATGCCGAGAACAGTATTGGCGCGTATCTGTCGTTTGGCGTGCTGGAGCATTTTGAACACGGGATGCAGCCCGGCCTGCGCGAAGCCTACCGCATCTTGCAGCCCGGCGGCATCCTGGTCGTGACCATCCCCTATCCCAATCTGGTCTGGCGGTTGGCCCAATGGAAGCGCCAGCGGGCCGGACAGACGCGCATCAGGGAAGATTTCTACGAGAGCACCTACAGCCGCGAGGCGCTGGAAAATGAAGCTCGTCAGGCCGGATTCACCGTCCTCAGCACGCAGCCCACGAGCCATTCGTTTACGCTGTGGGGACTGGGGTCGCTGTTCCGCGCCAGAGGCTACTATCGCACCAATGCGCTGGCCGAGGGCGTGGGCGATGTGCTGCGCCTGCTGCTGCCCTGGCCGTTCAATTTTATGACGCTGCTCATCGGCCAGAAACCGAAATAGCCATATTGATTGTTAGGAAGGATGTTGTCGTAGGGACAAGGCCTGCCTTGTCCGAATATGTGGACAAGGCGGGCCATGTCCCTACAGACCACCCTAAATATTGTTACAGGACTTTCGCTTGGGTAAATCAGAACGGGTCATGATAGATCAAAATCTAAGAATTTGAACCGTTAACAACCGTCTTGAGTAACCCAAGCGAAAGTCCTGTGTTATTTATCGCTATGGCGGGGTAATAGCTTGCCTCCATGCTTCATAGATTTATCACCACAAAGACAGAAACGAGTCCTTTATGACGACCACCACCACGCCCCTCATCGCGCCGCACCGCGATTTCTGGGGCAATCTGCGCGATTTGCCCGGCACACTCACACTGCCCGCCATCATTGCGGGCTTTCTCGTCACCTTTATCGGCTATACGGGGCCGATGGCGATTGTCATCCAGGCCGGACAGAACGGCCACCTGACGCCTGATCAGATTGCCGCCTGGATCTGGGCAGTAGCAGTGGGCAACGGCGTCGTGACCATGTTCCTATGCCTGCGCTATCGCCAGCCGCTGTGTGCGCCCTACCCAACGGCGGGAGCGGCGCTGCTCGTCAGCGGGCTGACGCTGTACACCCTGCCCGAAGCGGTGGGCGCGTATATCGTCGCGGCAGTGTGCATCATGGTCATCGGCATGACGGGCCTGTTTGAGCGGGCGATGCGTCTTGTGCCACGCGGCGTCGTGCCGGGCGTGCTGGCGGGCATTCTGCTCTCGTTTGGCCTGGGCGTGTACAAAGCCATCCCCGATAGTCCGGTCATGGTCGTCTCGATGATTGCGGCCTTTTACATCGCCAAACGCTGGGGATCACGCGCCCCGACGCCCTGGGCGCTGCTGGCGGGCTTTGTGGCGGTTGTGCTCACGGGTCAACTGCATTTCCATGATTTCCATATTCAAATGTCGCAGCCGATGTTCGTTGTGCCGGTCTTCCGCCTGGATGCCATGTTCAATCTGGCGCTGCCGCTGGTGCTGCTGGCCCTCACCTCGCAGTATGCAACCGGGCAGGCGGTGCAGATTTCGTCCGGCTACGAGCCGCCGATGAATGAAATCCTGACGACGACGGGCTTTGCGTCGGTGATTCTGGCGTTCCTGGGTGGGCATGGGCAGACGTTGGGGGCGCTCACGGCGGCGATTGTCACCAGCCCGGAGGCACACCCCGACCCGACCAAGCGCTACGGCGCAGCCTTCATGTCAGGCGTGTTTTACATCCTCTTTGGCCTGTTTGGGGCGACTATCAGCCAAATCTTTGCGGCGCTGCCCGCGTCGTTTGTGACGATTGCGGCGGGCCTCGCGCTGACAGCGGCCATCATGAACGGCCTCGTGAATGCGCTGCAACATCCCGACGAACGGGACAGCGCGATGGTGGCGTTCTTGTGTACGGCCTCTGGCGCGGTCATTGGCGGGATTGCCGCGCCGTTCTGGGGCCTGCTTGGGGGGACGCTGGTGGAGGCCCTGATGAGTTTTGGTCGCACGAAGGTCAAGAACGAGCCTGCGCCTGTGTCTCCGACGGTGACGCCTGCTATGGAGCAGCGCTCATAGCCAATCGTGCAGCGGCTTCTGTCGTGCTGTCCGCCTCATCTAGCGCCGCGAGAGCCAGCCTGCGCCGCTGCTGGGCAGTCTCGATGAGGAATTTGACCGACA
>DAOTUR010000763.1:0-16955 GCA_034436915.1 Anaerolineae bacterium | reverse complement strand
GTCTATGAGATGGGGCATCATCTCATACTGTCTCAGTCGGTGGAAGTCTTGGCGTAAGCCAAGCCTCCGGCGTTTACGGCAGATGCCCCCGCCTTTAGGTGTGGGGAGTATGTCACAGCGCGGAAATTTGTAAGGAAGTAGGGTTTTGGTTGTTGTAGGGACACGGCACGCCGTGTCCCATAGACAGCAACTTAAGGATATGTGGCATCAGATCAGCACGCGGCATCCGCTCTCATCAGAGGCTAAAGCCGTCTGTCTAGGGATTACGAAGCCCTGTAAACGGGGCTACAAACGCGCCTGCTCCCTCGCCATGAGACCCATTCATGGGGCTTTGTCACGCTAGGCGGACGGCTTTAGCCTGCGACAACGCGGCGAGCAATGTCCTTAAAAGATGGATTGGCTTAAGTCGGTGCATATGGGACACGGCACACCGTGTCCAACACAGACATTTACACAGGGCGACCCATGGGTCGCCCCTACGATAATCCCATGGCACGGCGAATCACGCTGTTCTGTGTCCTCTGCGAAACGTGCGTCTACGGCGCAGCGGTCACGGCGGCGGTGGACTCTACGGCGGCGGCGCTGGTGGCCTCCGGCGTGGCAGGCAGATAGGGCGGCGTCTTGATGGCGGTCAGCACCAGTTGAAGATCACGTGTCAGCACCATCGCCACATCGTTGTAGCCTTCAACCTTGACATAGGTCAGTGCCCCGCTGGGGTCGGTATTGCCCACATCGATGTGATAACGGATGTCAGGGCCTGTGGCATTGGTCGGATTGCTAGCCGTCACCGTAATGGTGTACGACGGTTTGTCCAGGCCGACTGTTGACAGATCGGCCACCGGGATCGCGGTTGTGCCTTGCAGCAGACCGAAGGCATTCAGGATCACGCTGACGAGTGAGTTATCGACAGCGGCCCCAGGAATTGCGTTGGTCGCCTCTTCCACAATCCAGTTGGTCGTGGCATCGCGCAGCAGGATGAGTTTGGCGCTGGATTTATTGTCTACCATCTCCAGGCGTCCGATGCTGTAAGGATCAAATTGGCCGAACAGCGGGCCGGGAAGCTGCAATGAGGGCACAGGCGTTGGTGTGGGCGGCAGCACAATCGGCGGCGTGCCTGCCAGCGTGACAATCGTGTCCAGGTCTTGCGAGGCATTGATGAGGTAGACATTGGCGCTATCGCCGTTGACCAGCGCATAACGGCTCGTGCCTGCTGGATTGCGATTGCCCAGCTTGAGCACACTCTCATCGCCTGCTTTGGTCTTGAAGCGGATCGTGGCATTGGGCTTGTCCAGGCCAAAGCTGCCCAGATTCGCCGCTGCAAACTGGCTGCTTTGCAGGTTGATGACCGCTGCGACTGCGTTATCGATGGTCGATTGGGTCAAGGGGCCGTTTTTGCCAGTAGTGCTTGTCTCGATGCTCCATGTCCCATCGCTCTGCTGCTTATAGGTGGTATCGGCTGCCGCCACCTCGTCATGAACGCTGAACGACACAATATCGGTCACATTCGCGCCGCCGAAGAGTGGGCGCAGGGCCTCACTGGTGGGCGTGCCGCTGGTCGTGGTCGGTTTGGGTTGGTTTGACAAAAAGAGAACAGCCAACAGGATGATCCCCAGGCTGCCTCCTAAGAAAAGCCACGTTGTGCGATTGAAGCGCATAGCTATCCTCGATCTATGATGATGTCGATCCACCTTTCAGTTTGCTGTGCCATGAGGGAGACTTCAAGACCAATGTGTAAACTTTTGGTGAACAGCCGCGCTCTGCCCTCATCCCAACCTCTCTCCCACTGCGTGGTAGAGGGGCTTTACCCCACTCCCATCCTCGCCCCTTGTGGGAGAGGATAAGAGGTGAGGGGTTGATCATGCACGCGGCGTGCGGGATGGACGCGGCGTGCGGGATGGCGTGTTGGTGATGGTAGCTGTGGCCGTCGGCGTATGCGACGGTGTGAGCGTAATCGTCGGGGCGGGCGTCATGCTCGGAGCGGGCGTAGCCGAGGGATTGGTCGCCGTGAGCAGATCGGAACGGATGTAGCCCGCCTCAATCCGCCGCGTGGAGGTGTCCATATCAATCAGATACCAATCCGTATCGCCCTGCAAGCCCAGGACACAAATTTCTGTGCCTTCGGTGCGCTTCTCAATGAAGGCCGATGACACATCGGGGCCAGCGCGGACATTGACCTCCGGCACACGCACAGTATAACGCTGGCAGGTGGGCAGCGGCGTCAGGGTGGGGCGGGGAGTGGGCAGCGCAATCTGATTGCCCGCTGCCTCAAAGACGGCGGTGAGATTCTGAACGGCCTGCTGCGTGGGATCAGGCGGGCGGATGCCGTTGGCGAGGAAATCACGCACGCCTAACCAGACGTAATACAGGCCAAAGATGAGGGCGACCCCGGCCAGAAACACAATCCACGAGGGCGGGCCGCTGTTGCGAGAGGCATACATAGGATCATTCGCTCTGTGTGCAGGATGCCTTCATCATAATCGCTTTGCGAGTGTCACACGAGAGGGCGGAGGGAAAACGGCGGGCGAAGATCATCTCACAGTGTCAGCGAGATGACGCTGAACGAGACGAAAACGACATGCTAAAATAATCGCATATCAACAGAAAGCGAGTTCCTATGGCTCTTGATTATGTCATTGATTTTGCCTGCCTCCCCAAAGCGCAGCTCACGACCCCTGGCCTCGTTGAGCGCCTGAAAGCCCATCACCGCGCCCAGTCCCTGATTGAGATGCATCGGCGCGAAGGGGATATGCGCCCGCCCCGCGAACTCGATTTTGAGTTCACGCGGCGCACGGGCGATGGGCATGAGGTCACATCCATGATGAGCGTGCAGCATCTGCTGGATGAAGCCGCCGATTTGACGCCGCTCGCGCATCACTGCGAAGGCTGCCCGGCCAATCGCACAGGCGGCTCATTTGGCTGTGTGGGCTTCATCGATTATCCCATCAGCGCGGCGGGCGAAACGTGGCTGCTTCAGCAGCTCCCTGATATGCAGGAGGTGCTGCCCTGGCTGCTGCTCAAAGACGGCATCGAAGTCTTTCAATACGATGGGCAGAGCGTCACGGCGCTGCGCCTGGATGCGACCTTCTTTGAGTCGCGTGTGCCAGCCTTTCGCAACCTGGGCGAATTTGTCGTCAATTCCAATCAGATTTTTGAGATGGCGTTTATGGTGGGAGATGTGAATCCCAATCATGCCGCGATTTTGCTGCTGTTCTTCAAGGCCATCCCGCGTGATCTGCCTGCTGAGGAGATCAACGCCCTCAGCCGCGCCGCCGCTGATCCACTCAATCTGCCATTTCAGCATTTTCTGCGCGATGATGACGAAAACACGATGCATCAATTCAAGGAGTTTTTGCAGGCGCTGTATCTGGCGTGGACGCTCAATGTGACGTTGGGCGTTGATCCGTAGATTTGATGTCGTTGTAGAGCGGAGGGCTTGGCGTGCCAAGCCCCTACGAACACCTCATTTTTTGACCTGTCCTGCATCCCTCGCCTCTTGTGAGAGAGGGAACGAGGGTAAGGGGTTTCGTGCTCTTTTCTTCTCACGGCTTTAGGCGCACAATGGCAGGATATTTCGCCTGTCTTTGAATGGTGTGCTATGCCTTTTTCGACGCTCTCGGATGCCATCGCCTATATTTTTGAAACACAGCGCAAGCTTGTCGGGCCGCGTGGCCTGGATGAGCACAGCCGCGATATCTCACCGACGCGCCATCTCCTCAGCGCGACGGGCCTGCTGGACACACGGCGCGAATATGTCGTCATCACGGGCAGTAAAGGCAAGGGCAGCACCGCCGCCCTCACTGCCAAACTGCTGCAAAGCCTGGGACATCGCACCGGATTGGTCACGGGGCCGCATCTGGTGTACTGGGAGGAGCGCATTCGCGTGGATGGACAGGCGATTCCGACTGAGGATTTTTTACGCATTCTGGGCGAACTTGAACCCTTCATTGATGCGGAGACGGCGAGCCTGACCGGGATGCAGTACCTCAGCCCACAGGGGATTTTCCTGCTCATGGCCCTCAAATGGTTTGATGAGCAGCATGTGGCGGCGGCGGTGCTGGAGGTGGGGCGCGGCGGACGCTATGACGATATGTCGCTCGTGCCGAATCATGTCGCGCTGTTTACGCCAATTGTGATCGAGCACGCGCAGTATCTGGGCGATTCATTGGCGCGGATTGCATGGCACAAGAGCGGCATCATCGAGCAGGGCGGCGTGGCCTACAGTGTGCCGCAAGCGCCGGAGGTGATGGAGGTGATCGAGCGCGAAGCCGAGGCCAAAGACGCTGAATTCACCTGGGTGGCGTCAATCGACTGCGCCCAATATGTCGGAGATACACCGAATGGTATTCGCGTGCGGCTGACGCGCTATGGTGAGATCGATGTGCCGCTGATGGGGCGCTATCAAACCGACAATATCACGCTGGCAGTGCAGGCGGCGGGCAAGATGCACAGCCGTTTGCCGGGGATTTCACACGGCTCACCGGAGTATGTCCAGCGCATTCGGGCGGGGCTGGAGAGCGTGCGCTGGTATGGGCGGCTGCAAAAATTGCAGGACGCGCCCGCTGTGTATGTGGAAGGCGCGGTCAATCCCAAATCGGTGCAGGCGTTTTTGCACAGCATGGAGTCGCGTGCGCCCAAACCCTGGACGATCATCACCGCCGTGCCGCGTGACCGCGATGTGCAGGGCGTATATGCGCTGCTGGCGGCTCAGGCGCAAGCGCTGATTATCACCTCGACGGATATCCATCCGAATATTCATTTCCCGCACCAGGGCGAAGCGCTCTCCTATGCGGAAGGCCTGCATACGGATGTGACTTACCGTGAGAAGCTGCCCGAAGCGCTTGAAGTTGCTTTTGCGAAAGCTGGCCCAACAGGAACGATTCTGCTCGCTGTCGCACAGCCGCTGGTGGGGGAATGTATGCTCATCTGGAAGATTGATCCGCGAAATATTTAACCCCTCCCCAACCCCTCCCCGCTTCGCAAGGAGGGGCTTTTTCCCTCCCTACGCAGTGGGGAGGGCCAGGGAGGGGTCTACGCAGTGGGGAGGGCCAGGGAGGGGTTTGCATGGTGATCGATCTCGATCTAATCTTGGGCGATGTCAAAAACGCTACAGGAGAGAGACTTTATGGAAGCCCATACCGCTGATCTGCCACACCGCGAGATTTACAAGCTGCTCACGGGCTGCGTTGTGCCGCGCCCGATTGCCTGGGTGAGCACCCTCAATACCGAAGGCCAGCCCAATCTTGCCCCCTTCAGCTTCTTCAATGCCGTCTGCTCCAATCCGCCCACCCTGATGTTTGTGTGCAGCGTGCGCGGCACCGATGCAGGCCAGAAGGACACCTACAACAACGTCAAGGCGACAGGCGAGTTCGTCGTCAACTTTGTGACCGAATCTCTGGCCGAGCAGATGAACATCACCGCGACAGAATTCCCCGCCGATGTGAATGAGTTTGCCGCCGCCGGACTCACGCCTGCGCCGAGTATGCTGGTCAAGCCGCCGCGTGTGGCCGAAAGCCCGATTCATTTTGAGTGCCAGCTCAATCAAATTGTCACCATTGGCGATGAAATCGGGGGCGGCCATATTGTCATTGGCACAATCCTCCATATTCACTGCGATGACTCGGTGTATCTTTCCAACAACTACATTGATATTCAGGCGTATCAGCCCGTTGGACGCCTGGCAGGAGGGGCCTACAGCCGCACCCGCGATGTCTTCAATATTCGTCGGCCTGACTCGCAGCTCCCTGAATCGCAAAAAAAGGGCGAGTAGACGAGTTCTTCACACAATCTTCAAGACTTCTTCACAATGGCTGAAACTTTTATGCAAATTGCCCTTTAAGCCCGTTGCGACCCTTGTACACATATGCTATTCTCAACACCACTGCTTCTGGGGCATTATGACATTTGGTCACGTCCGATGGCAGTGATATAACGTTTTACAAAAAATAAGTGTCTATTTGGAGGATGCAATGCAAAAAGCTATTCGTATGCTGGGCATTATTCCGTTCCCGGCGGCCCCTTCACCCGTGAGAAGGCTCTGCCTGCGGCGACCATTGCGATTCTCAACCAAAAATATAATTTAGATGCGACGCTGCTGGAACAGTATGCCAGTTACGTGGGCGATATTTTTGTGCCGCGCATTTTTAGCGAAAAGATTAAGCCGAGTACCGCCCTCGATTATCTGATGGTCGTTAAGCTGCCGTTCCTCGGCAAGGACACAACGCTGCGCTGGGTCAACTTTGGCCCGACATTCAAATCACGCACGCGCTCGGTGAATGATATTTTCCGCGAGAATCTGCCTGTCTCCTTCAAGATCGGGTTGGCCTCGATTGTGGTGGCCCTGATCATTGGCGTGCCGTTGGGGATTATCGCGGCCCTCAATCGCAATACTGCTGTCGATTACGTGAGCATGGGCATGGCGATTGCAGGCGTGTCGGTTCCCGTGATCGTTGTTGCGCCGCTGCTGCAATACTTCATTGGCGTGCCGCTTAAACTGGCGACGTGGCAGCAAAATGGCGGGGTGGAAAATTTGTTTCTGCCCGCGATTGCGCTCGGCCTGGGGAGCGCGGCACTGCTGGCTCGCCTGACTCGCGCCAGCCTGCTGCAAGTCCTGAATGAAGATTATATTCGCACTGCCCGTGCCAAGGGCCTGTCCGAGCGGCGCGTCATTGCGCTCCATGCCCTCAAAAACAGCATGATCCCGGTCATTACGGTGCTGGGGCCGTTGTTTGCGGCGCTGGTCACAGGCACATTCGTCGTCGAAACCGTCTTTGGCATTCCGGGCATGGGGCGTTATTTCGTCACCAGCATCCAGGGGCGCGATTACCCTGTCATTATGGGGACAATCCTGCTGTACGCCGTCTTTCTCGTGCTGTGCAATCTATTGGTCGATCTGTCTTATGCCTGGCTTGACCCACGCATTCGCTTTGATTAACAGAGGTGACTCATGACATCTGTTCCGCATTCCTCGTCTGTCGCCTCGCTTGAGGATAAAAATAAGGTTCCGACCAAAGGTCAAAGCCTGTGGGTGGATGCCTGGAAGCGTCTGCGCCGCAATCGTGCGGCTCTCTTGGGCCTCTTCATCGTTGGATTCTATATATTCCTGGCGATCTTTGCGCCCATCGTCGCCCCGCGCACCTATGATAAGCAGGTTCCCTCAGAGAACAATTCGGTTCCTGCCTGGCTCACGACGGTTTTTCCCAACATGATCCCCAAAGGCCAGCCCAACGGCTATGTCACCGTCAACAACAATTTTCCGCTCGGCGCTGACAATCTGGGGCGTGATATCCTCAGCCGCCTGATCTATGGCACGCGGATTTCGCTGTTTGTGGCCTTCATTGGCCCGATTGTGAGCATCGCGGTGGGCCTGCTGGTGGGGCTGGCGGCGGGCTATCTCGGCGGGATAGTCGATAATCTGCTGATGCGCTTCGTCGATATTATGTATGCCTTCCCGACGCTGCTGCTCATCATCCTGCTCATGACATTCTTCCGAACGAGCATCGCGTCGCCGCAGCCGGGAACAATGGCGTTTACCCTGGGCCAGCTTGATAGTGCGACGGGTGGTATGTTGTTCATCTTCGTCGGCATTGGCCTCACCTCTTGGATGCAGATGGCACGGTTGGTGCGTGGGCAGGTGCTGGCGGTGCGCGAGAAAGAATTCGTCCTCGCCGCCAATGCGCTGGGAGCCTCCACGCGCAAGATCGTGTTCTCCCATATTCTGCCCAACATCCTCGGCCCGCTGATCGTGGCGGAGACGCTCACAATTCCCGCCTACATCTCCTATGAAGCCTTCCTCAGCTTCATCGGCCTGGGCGTCAACCAGCCGACCCCAAGCTGGGGCAGCATGATTTCCGATGGCTCACGCACCATCATGAGCTATCCGTATCAGGTGTTGTTCCCGGCGCTGGCGCTGTCCATCCTAGTCTTTGCCTTCAACTTCCTGGGCGATGGCCTGCGTGATGCGCTCGATCCTCGTATGCGCGGCGTAGAATAAAACACACAACGTGACATCGTAGGGGCGCAGCACGCTGCGCCCTTACAAACCCCCGCGACCTGTAGGGACAAGGCCCGCCTTGTCCGCCCCTACAAACCCCCGCGATCTGTAGGATGAGACCTGCCTCGCCGCCCAAAACAGAGATTTGGTTTAACTGCCTGCGAGGGGAAGTTCAAATCCGAATGTGCTGCCCTTGCCGCGTGTGCTTTGAAACACCATCCGCCCGCCGTGCCGTTCAATGATATTTTTGACCAGATGCAGGCCGATGCCCGTCCCCTCGATGCTGGCTGTCTCCTGGGTTTTGGCGCGGAAAAACGGCTGAAACAGGCGAGCCTGCTGTGTCTCCGGGATGCCATAGCCCGTGTCCTGCACCTTGAGAATCGCCTTGTCGTTGAGGGCCTCCAGGGTGAGCACAATGCGGCCTTCATCGGGCGTGTATTTGATAGCGTTGCTCAATAGATTTGAGATTGCCTCGTGAATCTGCTCCACATCGCCCATAATCAACACCGATGACGGTTGAATTGTGAGGCTGCCCTCCTGATGCTTCATCCGCATCGTCTCTTTGACCTCTTCAAAGGCGCGGCGTGAGATCACGGTTAGGTCTATTGTGTCGTTGATGCGATTGTGAGCAATCTCATCGATGCGCTCCAGCGACAGGATGCCCGTGATAATGCGCTGCATCTGGCGGGATGCCTGCTCAATCTGTTGCAGATAGCCGCGTGTGGCTTTGTCAAATTTTTCCTCGCCCCAGCGCAACATTTCCGTATAGCCCATAATTGCCGCCAACGGGCCGCGCAAGTCATGGCTGGCAATGCGGATCATATCGGTCTTCAACTGCTCTAATTTGGTGAGTTCCGCATAGACGCGCTGAAGCTCCTGCACGCGCTCCTGCTCCTGCTGATACAGGTTGGCATTCTCAAGCGTGGTCGCAATGCGCCGCCCCATGAGCGTAATCGTCTCGAAACGCGAGTAGTTGAAATGAACGATATCATCGGATTCGATGTGGATCAGCCCTTGCAGACGATCCTGCGAGATCATGGGGATAATCATGGCGCTGGTGGATTTTCGCAGCAGCGGCGGCACATCAGGGCGGTCAGCCAGCGTTGGAATGTATTCAGCCTGCTGCGTCTGGGCCACGCGCCACCAGATGGAAGATAGATTGTTGAGATGTATCTCAACAATTTTTGCGTCATACGCGCCAATCGCCTGCGCCAGATAGAAGCTGTCCTCGTGCCATGTGGCAATCCAACCCGCCTGGGCATTGCTCAGGCGCATGGCCGCATCCAGGCTGACGGCGAGGGCATAGTTGAGATTGAGCGTGTCGGTGATCTCATTTTCGATGGCCCGCAGCGTCGTGATCTCGGCCAGCGAGTCACTCAACTGCTGATGCACCAGCTTCATGAACGAGATATCGCGCACCAGCAGCAGCGCCTCATCGTCCGAGAGAAAGACAAAGCGAATTTCATAGTATGTGACGACACCCTTGAAGGTGAGTTCACATTCAAACTGCTGGATCGTGCGCGTTTGAAAGACCTGATCAATGTGAAACTTGATCATGGCATTGATATCACGCGGAAAACCCGCTGCATCCATCGTCTTGCCGCGACACAAGGCTCCCCAGACGGGCAGATCGGCGGGCTGATACAAGCCATAGCGTAAATCCGTCACCTCGCCCTGGCGATTGAGCATCACCAGGACATCCGGCAGGATGCTGACGATCCGCGCCGAGGGGTCAGCAGGATTGAGGGGCATCTCGTGAGGAGAAGAGGTTGATGGGTCGGTCATGGGCGTGTGTCAGGGCGAGTGGTTGGCGAAGAGAGCGCTGCTGACGGCAGGGTAAAGCCGAAGAGACTGCCTTTCTGAAACTCGCTTTTGAAGCGCATCGTGCCACCGTGCCGTTCAATCACGCTTTTGACCAGATGCAGGCCCAATCCTGTGCCTTCCGTCGTCTCCGTCCCCTCCACGCGAGCGCGGTAGAACGGCTCAAACAGGCGCACCTGCCGATCTTCGGGGATGCCATAGCCTGTGTCTTCGACAGTGAAAAGCGCCTTGTCATTATCGTATGAGAGAGTGACGGTGATCCGCCCATTGGCGGGCGTATATTTGATGGCATTGCTGATGAGATTCGTGATGGCCTCGTAGAGTTGGGTCTTGTCGCCCTCCACTTGAGGCACATTCGCGGCCATGTGGGTGGCGAACACCTGCTTCTTGGCCTCCGCCAGCGGGCGAAACTCTTCCACCGCTGTCTCAATCAGATCGACCAGGGGAAACCGCTCATTGCTCTGTCCTACTGCCCGCTGAGTAATACGCTCCAGCGACAGGATATCGGTCAGCATTTGCTGCATACGGGTGCTGGCCCGCTCCATCGCCTCAAAGTAGCTCCAATAAAACTCATCGAACTGATCTTTGTCTTCTTTGAGCAGTTCAATATAGCCATCCATGATATGCAGCGGCGCTTTGAGATCGTGGCTGGCGATGCGAATCATATCAGTCTTGAGCTGCTCTAAACGGCTCAACTGCTGATACAGGATTTGCGTCTCATCAAGCTGACTGCTGACATAATCATGCAGGCGGCTGTTCTCAACCGAGACAGCGATACGACCCGACAGCAACCGCATCAACTCAAAGGTTTCATCATTGAAGATATCGCGGCGGTTCGTGACCAGCTCGATGATGCCCACCAGACGCTCCTGGGAAATAAGTGGCAGCGCCATCAATGCGACGATGCCGGGTATCTGTTCCACATAATCGCTGTCGTTTGCTACGTTCGTCACCAATTCGGGCCGCTGATTGACCAGCACACGCCCGACGATCCCCATATCATGATGGATGACACTCGTGAGCAGTTCGGGCGGGTATTTGCCGATCATATACGAGACGCGCAGGTCTTCATCATCGATCAGGGCGACGTAACCGGCCTGGGCGCGGCTCAGACGCATCGCGGCATCAAGCGCGACCTGTATCACATGATCGACCTTGAGAGAACTGTTGAGTTCTTCATCCACCTGTTGCAGCACCGCCGACAGTTCCAGGCGGGCATTGAGCGATTTTTCGATGCGTTTGCGTTCGGTGATATCGCGCACGATGGCCTGGATATGACGCGGCTCACCCGACATATCGCGCACCAGCGTCAAACTCATCTCGACGGAGATTTTTTGCTCATCGGTGCGGACGAAGATCATCTCATAGATGGGCGTGAAGCCCGTCATCATCAGCGTGCGAAAGTGCTGCTGATTTTTGGCCGCGTCAGTGGGATCAATATAGCGGCTGACTTTGCTGCCCATCAGATCATCAAGCGGTTGGCGCAGCATCAGGCCCGCCCGCTCATTGGCGATCAGGATTTCTTCGCCCATATCGATGATGAAGATGGCATCATTGCTGTTCTCAAACAGGGCGATATAGCGGCGTTCGTTGGTTTGCAGGGCGATTTCAGCCCGCTTATTGATGGTGATATCGCGCAGGATGAACAGCACACCGCTGGTTGCCCCTTCTGCTGATTGCAGCGGTTGGCGGGTGATCTCCCAATGCTGCTCTCCCACCTGAACCTCCTGCTGGCCGTTGCTGGCTCGCATCAAAATTTGGGCAAAGGCGGGGGCATAGGCTTCAAGCTGGCGCAGCGGCGTGCCAATCAACTGCGAGATGCTTGAGCCGAGCAGGGTCTGGGCGGCGGTATTGAGGGTGACAATGCGGCCCTGAAGATCGAGGGCGATCATGGCATCGGGCAGGCTGTCCATGACGGTATCATAGGCGATGGTCGCCATCGTCATCACATCGGATGAGACGAACAGGTAGCCAATCACCATCACCATTGTGCCATAGGTGAGTGGCAGCAGGTCAAGGTTGCCCAGGGGCAGCAGGCGCATGGAGGCCAATGCTGTGCTGAAAATCGGCAGGATAATCACCAGCAGGAGAATACGGGCCTGGACGCGGTAGGTTCGCATCATTGAGAGAGCACGCTGGCCCATCAGGAAAATGCCTACCAGCGTCAGTATGTAGCCATAAAAGAGATTGACGACGAGGATAATGCGCTCGATCTCGGTCAGGGTGAGGAGATAATCAAGATTGAGCTGGCCGCTGCGCCATGAGGCCGGATTAAAGCTGCCAAAGAGAATGGCAAGCATGGTGATGGCCGGGATGATGACGAGCGCCGCCACCACAGGCAGGCGGATGCGTCCGCAATTGTACTGCCAGCAGAAACATGCCCACAGCAGCGGGGTTGATAACGCGCCGAGATATTTGAGTTTGCCCCACATGACCGAATAGATCGGATCATAGGATGACCAGAGTTCCAGCCCGTAGCACAACAGCCAGATTCCAATCGCCACAAGGAGCGCACTGTACGTCAAAGCGCCCCGAATGTGCTGACGTTGAGCCATCACCAGAGCGAGGAAAAAGGCGATAACAGAGGTGACAATACACACAACAGCAATAGGTTGTAAAGGCATCGCGGTTTAAACCCAACCTACAAAAAGACCGACAGCACATAACGACCCATGTATTCAGTGTAACACAGGCTTTTAACATTTGCTTGCTTAAGGATGGTGGACAGGCCGTAACCCCTCAGCCCCCTTTCAAGGGTAGGGTTTTTGCAACCGAGGTCACAAACGGCTTCTCTCCATTCCATCGTAGGGGCGCAGCGTGCTGCGCCCCTACGCCAATCCCATCTCAAATTTACAACTTGCACCATTGATTAATAGGGTATCGGTTTAAATCGCACTTCGCCACATATAGAGAGGTATGAGGGATTCCCTCTACCTCGTCCTGATCTTATGCGCTGGAGGATGGCTCTGTGCTATTGCTCGATTTGACGCCGAGCGCCTCGGCCACAATTTGCCAGCCCTCCTGCCCAGCGAAGTGTTTTACCAGTGGCAGCAGAGCGCCGAGACAGATCAGCACATCTGACAGGGGCAGCGTGACCAGACGGCGCACCACCTGCTTCCACAGGCTGAACGACTGTTCTCCGTCGGTATGATCGACCCACAGCGAGATGCCCCTGGTGAGCAGATCAGCGCGTAAGCCCTGCTGATGAGTCAGTAAGGCGGCTTCAATCCCGCGACGGAGGGCGGTGATGCCATCGGGCAGCGTGCTCCACTGGCCGATTTCGTCATCGCTCACCAGCGGCACAAGCAGGGCAATCGCGCTGGCTTTGTCATATTCATCGGGGATATCCTGGATCGAATTGACCGCAACGAGCGTCATATCCTCCGCCAGACCGGGCGGCATAAACACCGCCAGCGTCGCCAGGGCTGTAGCGCGATCATAGCCATCCTCAATGCGGCGCAGCAGCGACCATGCCTTTGCCACCAGCGGCGGGCGCTGCTCGGCGGGCAGATGCTGCACGACCATGACCGTGACATTAAAGCGATCCACCGGGTCATCGAGTTTGTCGGTGAGTTCCAGCACTTCGCCCAGGTGCTGCGGTTGCACAAACGGCACAATGGCGGCCAGCGCACGAGCACGGCGGTATTCCAGCGGCATCTGGCGGGCGCACCCCACCATTTGATTAATCACATCATCGTAGGCCGCGCCGCTCAACTGTTTGATCAGCCCGACCAGCGCATTCAGCCGCTGCTGCGGATTTTCCAACTCTTTCGCAATCACAAGCGCCTGTGCCAGCAGCGGCTCCGGGAGATGCGGCCCCAGGACGCTGAGGGAACGGGCGCGGGCATTTTCATTCTCAATACTGCGTGCCGTCTCCAGGGCATTGGCGAGGGCCTGATCCATCAGCGGCGGCGGCAGAATATCCAGCAGCGAGATGAGCGCCCGCACGCGCTCATAATGGTGTGGCAGATTGGAGGCGGCGGCCAGCGCATCCAGCATCGTTTGCTGACGGGCATGTTCCGGCACAAAATGCGCCAGCGCACACAGCGCATGGACGCGGGCATCTGGCTCATGCATAGTGTGGGCGACGGCCAGACTCGCCACGAGCATATTGCCCGGAAGCTGCGGCGCGAGATCGGCCAGCAGCAGCGCTTTTTCGCGTTCACCCTGCAAGGCATGGACGGCGGCCAATGCTTCGCCCTGGAGATCCGGCGTGAGATGCGACGCCAGCGCCACCAGGACTTTGGCCCGCACAGCGCGGCGGCCAATCATGATCGCCACCAGCAGCGCCTTCTCCAGCATCTCCGGGTATTCGTTGTCCGGCATGGCGCTTTCGAGATTGGGGGCAAAGGCGGCCAGGGCCTCGGCGCGGTCTTCATCGCTTTCAATTTCGAGGATGGCATTCAGGGCGAGTTCGCGCAGACGGGCCTGCCAATCGCGCGGGAGATGGCGGGCCAGTGTCGTCATGGCGCGGGTGCGCTCAACAGGATTGACGATATCCTGTGCCAGGGCCAGTGTCGGCTCAATCATATCTTCCGGCACATGCGTCGCCATGCCCGCCAGACAGCGCGACGTGATGAGATCGCTTTTGGCCTCGATCAACTCATCCAGGATGCGGCGGTAGGTGCGGAGGGCCATATCGCGCGGCAGGCGCGGAATCAGCGCGATCAGGCTGCGGAGACGCGCCTCCATATTCTTGATCGTGATCGCTTGATTGACCATCCGCAGCAGCGCCGACGATGCCGCTGGCTCATCATGCACGAGGATGAGCAGGGGCGCGATTTCAAACAGAGCATGGGCGCGGTAGGCGTGATCGAGGATATCTTTGGCCTGCTGCCAGCAGTCGCGCACGAGCGCCCGATATTCAGCGGCGGGCAGGCGCAGCGCCAATTTTGCCAGCAGCGGAATTCGCAGGGCGGCATCGGGGATTTGCAGCGTCTCCTCAACCAGCGCCTTGACCTGTTCGCTAGAGAGATTGAAGGCATTCTCGGACAGAACAGCCAGCCGCGCCTGCCGAATCGACAGCGGCTTCTCTGGGTGGGGCAGGGTGTTGGTGGCAGCACCATTCACCTGGCTCAACGCCATGAGGAGCTTGAGTTGGAGTGCAAACGATGATGGCCCCGTATCCAACGCCCGGTACAGTTGTTCGCGTCCGGACGGTTTTTTCGAGGTGTCATCGGAGCGGGTTGGCTGTCCTGGTACTTGAGTCATAAATTTTTGAGTTATGATAAATGAGGCGGGGGCGCGTGTGTTGTACGAGCCGTGCCGCTGGTTGTCTCTTTAATCCTATCTGTTTTGGAGAAAATTTGCTATATGTCTCGCACACCGACTCTGATCATTCTGGCCGGGGGCGCATCATCGCGCATGTGGCCGCTGCGCGAAAAATCGCTGCTGTGCTTCGGCCCTGAGCCGCTTCTCCTCAGCCAGCTTCGCACCTATGAATCGCTCGGCTTCAGCGATGTCGTTATTGTGGGCAGCCCTAACAATGAGGCCGACATTCACAGCCTGATCGATACACTGAAGGATCGCATCCGTATTCGCTTCGCGGTGCAGGCGGAGCCAAAGGGCATGGGCGATGCGCTGCTGCGGGCGGCGGAGGTGCTGCCCCCTGATACGGGCGCAGTCTATATCAATCAGGTGCATGATATTGTCGATGAGCGCCTGCACAGCGATATGCTCAATATGTACCGCTCGAATCCCGACACGACCTATCTGGCGGGCAAGGAGATGGAAGACTATTTCCCCGGCGGCTACCTCATCATCGACCAGACAGGCATGATCAGCGGCATCATGGAGAAGCCCGGCCCGGACAAGCGTCCGAGTAAATACGTGAGCATGGTCGTGCATATCCACAGCAGCGCTCAACACCTGTTTGACGCCATCCGCGCCGAATATGCCAAAGATATCCCCAGCGACGACCACTACGAGCGGGCGATGGATGCCCTCATGAAGATGCAGCCGTATCGCATGGTGGGCTATAGCGGGCAGTGGAGCGCCCTCAAATATCCCTGGCATGTGCTGGATGTGATGGAGACGTTCTTACAGCGCATCAAGGGCCAGAATATCGCACCTTCGGCCTTCATTGCGCCGACAGCGACCATCTCCGGCGATGTGTTCATTGGCGAGAATGCCAAAATCTTCCCTGGGGCCGCCGTTGTGGGGCCAGCCTATATCGGGGCGGGCACGATTGTGGGCAATAATGCTTTAGTACGGCATTCGATGGTGCTGGACAAATGTAACGTGGGCTTCACGACGGAGGTCGCCCGCAGCTACGTGGGCGCAGGCTCACAGATGCACGCCTGCCGTGTGCTCGACAGTGTGTTTGCCAACAATGTGAATTTCAGCGCGGGCTGCACCACCGCCAATCTGCGGATTGATCGCGGCAATGTCAAGAGCACGATCAAAGGCACGCGCATGGACAGCGGGCGCGACAAATTGGGCGCGATCATCGGCGCGAATGCCTTCCTGGGCGTGGATGTAATGACGATGCCCGGCGTCAAGATTGGCGAGAGGGCGCAGGTCGGCCCCGGCACACACCTGCTTGAGGATATCAAAGACGGTGTGCGCGTGTATGTGAAGCAGCAGATCGAGATCGTTGAGCCATAGGAAGGAATGGGGGCGCGCGGTTATCGCGCCTTTTTATTTATTCAAACAGTTCCAACTGCTGTTTATCGCTCTGCTTCACCGGGGCTGATTGTTTAAACATGCTGTAGGGCATGGGAATATCGAGAGCCTTTCCCGCCAAAAGCTCCTCAATCGTGATGATTTGGAGACGTGGGTAAGACCGATTCCACAGGTCGGAATGATAGTGTCCGGCTTTTGTCGCCTCTAAAATCATATCTCGCGTCGGTGGCTCAAGGGTGATGAAAACGCCTTGTGCCGCTTTTTCGCGCTCACGATCAATTACGCCGACAAGATCACGAATATCGCCGCTTTTGACTTTGCCTGATTTGACTTGCACAAGAATTTGCTGCGTCTTGCCTTTTGCCGCAACGAAATCAATCACAAAAAAATGTATTTTGGCGTAGGGACAGGGCCTGCCCTGTCCGTCCATCGCGTGAAAAGGGACAGGGCAGGCCGTCCATCGCGTGAAAAGGGACAGGGCAGGCCGTCCATCGCGTGAAAAGGGACAGGGCAGGCCCTG
>DAOTUR010000762.1:0-7775 GCA_034436915.1 Anaerolineae bacterium | reverse complement strand
ATTGTCGAGGTGAACATCATCCGCGCAAGCGGAGACGGCTCGGAGCGAGCCAGAGGTAACTCAAATCGCTCCCTCCCTTCGGGGAAACCACTCTGACGGCTATACCTACCAGAAAGGACAAGGCGCTATCCCTCCCCATGCCTAAAGGCAGGGGTCTCTCTCGCCGATCTCGATGAACAGCAAAAAAGCCCGTCGTGTCACAAGCAAACAGGTTGCACAGCAGGCGGGTGTTTCGCAGACGACGGTTTCGTTTGTCCTTAATAATGTTCAAGATGCCAATATCAGCGAGGAAACAAAAGCGCGTGTTCTTCAAGTGGCACGCGATCTGAACTACTTTCCAGATGTAGCAGCCCAGTCTTTAGCGCGTGGTCGCAGCAATAATATTGCCCTTGTTCTGGCAAAACCACATCCACAGGTCTTCATCGATGAGTATGTCCCCAATCTGCTGACCGGCATAATGCGAGTCGCACGGCAGAGCGGGTTCCGCATCATGGTTGAACTGGCCGAAAATGATGAGCTTGCAGATATTTCGGTCAATCTTCTGCGTAGCAATGAGGCTGCGGGCATTATTGTCAATTTCAACGGCCCCAGCGAGTCGGATGTAGCGCAGTTGGGGAAAACCATAGCAGATCATCTTCCGATTGTAGCGACGGACGATGTTCATCCAGATGTTTATTCCGTAGAGGTCGATAAGATCAGCGGCGTTCGTAAGATGCTGGATCATCTTCTCTCGTTAGGACATCGGCGCATCGCCTGTATCAGCTATGCGCCACAGGATACCAATCCTCATGCGGAGGAGCGTATAAGGACGGTTCGTGAAGAGCTGGTTCATGCCAACGGCTCATTGGATGATGAGTTGATCGGATATGGGGATTATGACCCGGGAACAGGTTACGAAGCCATGCTGAAAATCCTCAGCGTGAGACCTCTTCCAACGGCGGTCTTTGCGCTCAATGACATGATGGCCCTGGGCGCACTGAAGGCGATCCATGAAAGCGGACTGCGCGTGCCGCAGGATATTGCTGTCGTGGGCTTTGATGATATTCGTGTGGCGCACTTCAGCATGCCAGCTCTGACAACTATAAACGAACCTGATATTGATCATGGACGCTTGGCAACCGAAATTCTTATGACCCTCATTCGCGGTGAAGTGCCCGCGCAGAAGCATATTGTTTTAGAGACGAGATTGGTTGTGCGCGAGTCGTGTGGGGAACATTTGCACAAGAATAAATAGGTTTTTAGAAGGAGTTTGTTTTATGGCTGCACAAGCACGTGTGTCTCAATCCCAATCAGGCTTGAGCTGGTTGAGTCGGGTTGGAAATAATCAGGCTCTGCTTGGTTTGCTCTTTATTCTTCCCAGTTTGATTGGTTTTATCGTTTTTTTTGCTATACCTGCCATTCGTAGTATTTTCATCAGCTTCACCCAGTGGAATTTGCTATCCGATGCGAAATATATCGGACTGGACAACTATAAGACTCTCATCGCTGATGCGCGTTTCTGGAATGCCTTAAAAGTCACGGTTCTTTATGTGCTGTGGAACATTCCCATTCAGACGGTTCTCGCCATTGCGATTGCCGTGCTGATGGAAAAAGTCGCCAATTCGGCCATGCTGCGCGGCATCCTGATTTTGCCCTGGCTGATGCCCAATGTCGTTGTGGCGCTGCTGTTTGTATGGCTGCTCGATCCAACTCTTGGCCTGATTAACATCTTCCTTCAAGCAATTGGCGTTGGGAAACAGGGGTTTTTTGGCGATCCCAATCAGGCGGTTGCTTCCATTGCCGCCGTGAATATCTGGCGACATATGGGCTATACCGCGATCCTGATCTTTGCGGGCCTCAAGACAATCCCTCAATCGTTGTATGAGGCGGCTCGTGTCGATGGGGCAACTGCCGCACGCCAGTTCTGGAGTATTACACTGCCGCTGCTCCGTCCTATTCTGGCCTTTGTACTCATCACGTCCGTTGTAGGATCGTTCCAGATCTTTGACACGATTGCTGTTGCTACAGAGGGTGGCCCGGCAGGCGCAAGCCGAACGATCATCTATTACATCTACGAGCAGGTATTTGAACGCCGTATCAATATGGGTGTGGCAACGGCGGCTTCAGCAGTGTTGTTCCTTATTCTCGTGAGTGTCACGGCTATTCAGACCTTTTATTTCCGCGCCGGTCAATCTGACCTCGCAGATTACAGCTAAGGAGAGAGAGTATGGCTGTCGTGTCGCAAGGCAAATTAAAGACTGATCTCCAGAATGAGGGCCGCCTGGCGGATTGGGGCCGCTATGTCACCTGGGCGTTGATTGGCCTCATGCTGTTCATCACGCTGTTTCCGTTCTACTGGGTGCTGCGTACGGCGCTCACCGATCCGACGTCGATCTTTGCCCATGCCGATGAACTTTTGCCGCATAACGCCACGCTGTTCAATTTCCAGCGTGTGCTTGGCATGGTTGATCCGGCCAGTGTTGTCGGGCAGAAAGCTAGCAATCTCTCGGCTGGAACGCTCAATTTCTGGATCTATCTGCGGAATTCCTTCCTGGTCTCAGGAATCATCATGTTCGGGCAAACCCTGTTTAGCTCGATGGCTGCCTATGCCTTTGCGCGTCTGAAATTCCCATTCCGCGACAAAATCTTCTTTGCGTATTTGTGCGGACTTCTTGTGCCAGGAATTGTCCTCTTCATCCCGAACTTCGTGCTTATTCGGCAGTTGGGATGGATCGGCACGATACAGGGCATCGTTGCCCCAAGCTTTCTCATGACGCCGTTTTCGGTGTTCTTCATGCGGCAGTTCTTCCTGAGTCTGAGCAAAGATCTGGAAGAAGCGGCGCTGCTGGATGGCTCAACGCTGTTCGGGGTGTTCTGGCGCATCTCGCTGCCCCTGATGCGTGGCCCGATGCTGACGCTGGGGCTGCTCACCTTCATTGGTGCATGGAATGAATATCTCTGGCCCTTTTTGGTCGGACGTGACGAAAATGTGCGCGTTTTGACCGTTGCGTTGAATGTCTTTAAGTCACAGACACCGCAGGGCACACCCGACTGGGCAGGATTAATGGCCGGAACTGTTGTCAGTATCGTTCCCACCATTCTTCTGTTCATGTTCTTCGGACGACGGATCGTGGATTCAATCCAGTTCTCCGGTTTTAAATAGGTGTCACACGAGCATAAAGCTCGGTTAAAAATTGGGCACATTTATTAAGTGTTAGGAGACTTCAATGCAATCCCGTTTTTCACTCAAGTTCGGTTTATTAGTAGGTTTGTTGGCGCTGTTCACAGGGGTACATGCTCAGGATGGTGTGACCGTCAAGTATGTGCTGTGGGATACCAATCAGCTTCCGTCGTATCAGCAGTGTGCCGATAAATTCCACGAAGCCAATCCGGGCATCACGGTCTCCATTGAGCAGTTGGGATGGGATGATTACTGGACCGGCATTACAACCGGTTTCATCAGCGGCACAGCGCCGGATGTCTTCACGAATCACCTCGCCAAATACCCTGAGTTTGTGGCGCTTGAGCAGTTGGTCGATCTTCAACCGCTGGTGGATCGTGATAAAGTTCCGACCGATATTTACTATCCTGGCCTCGCAGACCTGTGGGCAAAAGACGGCAAACGCTATGGACTGCCCAAGGACTGGGACACTGTCGCTGTTGTCTATAATGTTGACCTGCTGAAGAAGGCGGGCATCGATCCTGAGGTCATGGACGCATGGACATGGAATCTCGATGATGGCGGCACCTTCAAGCAGGCCATCGCCCAGTTAACTGTTGATTCAAATGGTAACAACGGCCTCAGCAAAGATTTCGATAAAACCAAAGTGACTCAGTACGGCTTTGTCCCGAGTAGTTCGGGCGGCGCATACGGACAAACACAGTGGAGCCCCCTGAGCGCCAGCACAGGCTGGACTTACAACAACGGCCAATGGGGTGATACCTATTACTATGATGATCCTCGCTTCATGAATACCGTGCAGTGGTGGGCAGATCTGGCGCTCGTCGATGGTTACAGCCCGGCATTTGACCAGATTAGCTCCCTCAGCTCGCTGGCACTCTTCCAGGCAGGCAATGTTGCGCTGACATTCGACGGCTCATGGATGATTGGCACCTACGAAGCCAGCGACTTTAAAGTGGGCTTTGGTCGTCTGCCCGCAGGCCCCGAAGGACGCAAGAGTATGTTCAACGGTCTGGCGGACTCGATCTGGGTTGGCTCGCCCCACATTGAAGAATCATGGCAGTTGGTCAAGTTCTTTGCCTCCGCAGACTGCCAGAACATCGTTGGTGAGGCTGGCGTGGTCTTCCCGGCGATCCCTGATGCTGCCGCGACATCCCTCAAGATGCGTGCTGACAATGGCATCGATGTGAGCGCCTTCGTTGAACAGGCTGATGAAAAAGATGGCACCTTCCTGTTCCCGATTGCCGATTTCGCAGGTGAAATCAGCACAATCATGACCGAAGCGACAGACAGCATTTCACTGGGTCAGGCCAAAGCTGCTGATGTCCTGCCCGCTGCCAACGAAGAAATCAACGCCCTGTTTAAGAAATAACCTCCTGTTGTATGCGTGAGAATCCGCCGCCTCGTGAGGGGCGGCGGGTGTCTCGCCAGAAACGTCTCAATGCGATGAGCCGCACACTACTCTTTTTTTTCGGACTGTCGATCTTCATCCTGTCCCATGAATCAGGTTTGTCGCTGGCGCAGAGCTGTTCCCTTCAGTTTGTTGAGCATGATCTCCCCCACACCACGCAGACGCGCGGTGATCGTGTTCATTTCTATGAGGGAAATGGGGCAGGGGTGGCCATCAATGATCTGAACAATGATGGTCTTCTGGATATTGTTCTTGGCAACCTTAAAGGGGCCAATACGATTTTGTGGAATGAAGGCGGGCTGCAATTTCGGGCGCAGACCTTTGCCCCGACAGGACGTACACGTGCTGTCAGCCTGGTTGATATTGATGCCGATGGTTGGATCGATATTGTTCTGACGACGCAGATAGGCGCGCCGAGCCTGTGGCACAACAACGGCGATGAGACATTTACATTCACGCATATCGAAGGTGTGATGTATCCGGCGTATACCCTGGATTGGGGGGATATTGATGGGGATGGTGATCTTGATCTCGTCACAGCCTCATATGATACGGAATTGCTGCTTTTGCTGCGCGACTCATTTCTATTTAACAGCAATGGCGGGGTCTATGTTTATGAAAATCGCGGCGGCGTATTCATTCCGACCCGATTAGCCGATGAAGCGAGGGCGCTGGTTGTGTGGCTCTCGGATTTAAATCGGGATGGGGCCCCTGATCTGCTCGTTGGCAATGATTTTGCCGTCCCTGATCAAAGCTGGTCCTTGAAAGACGGTGTATGGCAGGCTGTCTCGCCATTTGATGTGACAACATTCAGCACCATGAGCTTTGATGCAGGCGATATCGACAACAACGGGACTCAAGATCTGTTCGCAGCGGATATGCGTCCGCCGTTAGATGATGCGGCCACCCGCCGGGCATGGCGTTATGTATTGGAGGATCTGGCCCGTGCGCCACGTGCTGCCGATGACCGACAGATCACTGAGAATGTGCTCAATATCCAGAGTCTCGCTGGTCAATTCAGCAACGCGGCCCCTCAATATGGGGTCGCCGCAACGGGCTGGACATGGTCGGCTAAATTTGGAGATCTCGATCAGGATGGTTTTCTTGATCTGTACGCTGTCAACGGCATGGAGTCGATTGAATTGTTCACGCAGTTGCCCCATAACGCCCTGATCGAACCCAACGCTGCTTTTCACAATGACGCAGGGCACGGATTTACGCTCATGCCGTCGTGGGGGTTGGGCAGCCTCGCCAGTGGTCGCGGGATGAGCATGGCCGACCTGGACAATGATGGTGATCTTGATATTATTGTGAACACTTTAAACTCACCGTCACTCCTGTTTGAGAATAAGCTGTGTGGTGGTCGCAGTTTGCAGATGGAACTGCGCTGGCCGGGGTCTGGCAATATCAATGGAATCGGCGCAAAGCTAACTCTCTATACCACCACCGCCACCTATTATCGTGAATTAAGGGCATCAAGCGGTTATCTGTCGGGCGACCCCTCCCGCGTTCATTTTGGTTTCCCTGATGAAACGAAACTTCTTGCCCTTGAGATCGCGTGGCCCGATCATCATGTCACGCGCATCGAACAGTTCCCTATTAATCCGTTTATCATCGTTACCCGTTGAAGAAAGGTCTTGTTTCATGCCTAAAATCACATTTATCGGCGCTGGCAGCACGGTTTTTGCGAAGAATTTGCTCGGTGATATTCTCTCATACCCTGAACTCGCTGAGTCCGAAATCTCGCTGTTCGATATCAATGAAGAACGTCTGCAAACCTCAGAAGTGGTGGCGAATCGTGTGGCGGAAACGCTGGAAGCCCACCCCAGAATCACCAAGACATCAGATCAGCGTGAGGCTCTGGATGGGGCTGATTATGCCATCTCGATGATTCAGGTGGGCGGCTACAAGCCCAGTACAGTGGTCGATTTTGAAGTGCCTAAGAAATATGGTCTGCGTCAGACGATTGCGGACACGCTCGGCATCGGCGGCATTATGCGCGGTCTGCGCACGATCCCCGTTCTGGTGGATATGTGCCACGATATGGAGGAACTTTGCCCGGATGTGACCTTCTTGCAGTACGTCAATCCGATGGCGATGAATTGTTGGGCGATCAACCGCGTGACCAGCATCAAGACGGTGGGCCTCTGCCACAGCGTGCCAGGAACTGCGCGTGAACTGTCGCGTGATATTGGCATTCCGATTGAGGAGATCAACTATGTGGTTGCAGGCATCAACCACATGGCCTTCTATCTCAAGTTTGAGCATAAAGGGCAGGACCTCTATCCGCTCATTCGCAAGGTGCTGGAGGAAGGTCGCGTTCCAGAAGGGAATCGCGTCCGTTATGAAATGTTCGCTCGATTGGGCTATTTTGTCACTGAGAGCAGCGAACACTTCAGCGAATATGTACCCTGGTTCATCAAGTCAGATCGGCCTGATCTGATTGAAGAGTTCAACATCCCGCTCGATGAATACATTCGCCGCTGTGAGGTTCAAATCGAGAATTGGGAGAAGCAGCGCGTGGAGCTGGAAGGCGGCGCAAAACTTGAAGTCCACCGCAGCGTTGAGTATGGGCCAACCATTATCCACAGCCTTGAAACGGGTCAACCGAGTGTCATTTATGGCAACGTCAGCAACAAGGGCCTGATCGACAATCTGCCGCAGGGCTGCTGCGTAGAAGTGCCGTGCCTCGTGGATAAAAATGGCATTCAGCCGACGAAGATTGGCAGTTTGCCGCCGCAGCTCGCCGCCCTGATGCAGACCAACATCAACGTACAGTCACTCACGGTAGAAGCGGCTCTGACGGGCAAACGGGAACATATCTATCATGCCGCGATGCTTGACCCTCATACAGCGGCGCAGCTTTCGCTCGATCAGATCTGGTCGCTTGTCGATGACCTGATTAAGGCGCACGGCGAGTGGCTACCTGAGTACACGTAGGGTTATTGCAGAGCGGGTCATAGTCATTCGGTTAAGGATTAATGGTTGTGTTTTGGAGGATGACATCGCCCCTACACCTCAAAATCTCTTTTTGAGAACAATTGGCGAGCCTCCCCGAATGCCTATGACCCATACCTACTGTGATTTCGTGACATACTCCCCACACCTAAAGGCGGGGGCATCTGCCGTAAACGCCGGAGGCTTGGCTTACGCCAAGACTTCCACCGACTGAGACAGTATGAGATGATGCCCCATCTCATAGAC
>DAOTUR010000761.1:0-3690 GCA_034436915.1 Anaerolineae bacterium | reverse complement strand
CACAAGCGCGGATGGTACTGCCCTGGACACGGGGTGGAAGAGTACGCGGTTGCCAACGCTCACCGATCCCAGACACATTGCTTGGTTCGTCTTGCTATCTCTCTCGTTCTTTTTGATTCATGGTAAAAACCCAAAATAGAGGATATATCCTTTAAAAACCCTCCAATTTCTGCTTGAATTATATTTCTAAATATTGCAAAGACCGTTTGTCAAGACCGCTTATTTATGACGATTCTATGCAGAAGCCGACAAACTGTCATTCTATTGTAATGTGTCTTATGGCCTGTATGAGTTAGAATAGAGCATGTAACATCCATTGTATATTTCTTTTGGAGCGATGTATGGCCCGTAAACGCTGGTTATTGTTAACCCTTGTCGCGGCCTTGTGCCTGTCAGCGGGCGGGGTTCTTGCTATCGGGGAGAAAGACACCACTCCCACACCTCCCGCTGCTGATGCCACCGCCGAACCCACCGCCATTCCCAATAACGAACCACCGGGCGAGGCTGTTCTGCTCCATGCGGATGAAGGCGGCACACGCAACATCACCGGCAGTTTGTCCTACAGCAACCCGTTCTTTACGGCGGGCGTCTCACAGCCGCTCATCATCCTGGAAGATCAGGCGGGCTTCGTGGATCGCAACGAGCGTTTCCTGATGTCGCCGCAGTCGCAGGTGTTGGCCCAGATCACCTCCAATTTCTACGAATCACCCTTCACCTACAGCCTGAGTCTGCCGATTGAGCCACGTGCCGAACTGCGCGATGTCGATCATGACGCGCAAAAAGAAACAGGCGTGATGGTGTATGCCGTCGCGTACTGGACAAATGTGTATGGCGATCCCTATCTGGAGAAGCGCGATCTTCAAGGCGGCGGTTGGTCAGGCGCGTATGCCTCAACCGTCTTGAGCAATGATCCCAAGCTGCGCCTGGAACTGACGGGGGGCAAGTATCTGATCTATGCGCCCGATGACAAGCAGTCCTTCCCGTCAGGCTTTGGCACGGATAACAAGCTGTTTACGGCAGACGATCCCATCGTCAATATTCCCCAGGGCTACATGCTGGTGGATCTGGATGCGAAACCGTTCACGTTTGATCGCGCCCAGAGCGTCACAGTGGAACTGCTGGAGCCGAAAGAAGCAGCTCTGGTCGACTTCTCAGCCAAGACCTATACCGACGCCTTTGATGCGATGGTCGATCTGTTCAAGACGCGCTACGCCTTCACCGAGTATCACAAGCTGGATTGGGAAGCACTGCGAGCCAAATATCGCCCGCGCTTTGTCACGGCAGATGCTGAGAGCGACAATGTCAAGTATGCGCTGGCGCTGCGCGCCTTCCTGTGGGAGATCCCCGATGGACACGTCGGCATGGATTTGTCGCTCATCAACGATCTCTTCATGACGCAGACAGCGGGCGGCTTCGGCATGGCGATTCGTCAGTTGGATGATAGCCGCGTGATCGTCAATTATCTGCTCGATGGCGGCCCAGCAGCTCAGGCGGGCATCGAGTTGAGAGCCGAGATCACCGCGATTGATGGTGTGCCGATTGAAGACGCGCTGAATAAGACGTTCGTCTGGGCGCATCAGGTGCTTGGCTCCAAAGAGGGCACGCGCCTCCAGCAGCTTCGCTATATCACGCGCAGCCCGCTGGACACACCGAAAGAATTCACTTACAAGAATCCCGATGGCACAGAGCAGACGATCACACTGACGCCTGTCGAAGAACGTCAGAGCTTCGCGTTCTCGTCCTTCAACAAGTCTGTGACAGGCAATGAACTGCCCGTCACCCATGAAATTCTTGCATCGGGCTACGGCCTGATCAAGGTCAACTCCTTCTTCGATGATGAATATCTGACGATTGCGCTGTGGGAACGGGCCATCCGCGAACTGAAGGCCGCAGACGTGCCGGGCATCATCCTGGACATGCGGAACAACGGCGGTGGGTCGGGCTTCCTGGCAGATCAGATGGCGGCTTACTTCTTCAATAAAGAGGGCATCATCACGGGCAAGGGCGGTGCGTTCAATGAAGTCACCGGACAGTTCTATTTTGATCCGCGAGGCGTAGACGAGATGTATCTGCCGCCGGAAGAACTGCGCTATCTCGGCCCAATGGCGGTGATGGTTGGGCAGGCGTGCGCCAGTGCCTGCGAGTTCTTTAGCTACAATATGACCTTCAACGAAAACGCCATGATCGTCGGCCAGTATCCGTCGGGCGGTCTGGGCGGCGGCGTCAATGACTTCCTGATGCCGGAAGGTTTGAGTATCCGCTTCACCGTTGGTCGTGAGCTTGATCCTGATGGCAATATCCATATTGAAGGCAAGGGCGTGGCCCCGACAGTCAAAGTGCCTGTGACGGAAGAAACGCTGTTCGCAGAGGGCGATGTCATCCTGCAATACGCCGAAAAAGCCCTGACGGAAAAGATTCGCGGCAAAATCGTTGAGGCAGGGGCACTGGCGATCAGCACCTATCCGACGACACTCACCGTCAATGGCACGCTCAATGTGGGCGAAGCGATGCAGTACAAAGTCACGTTCAAGGCGGGCAGCACGGTTGATCTGCGTGTGACCGATGCAACGGGCAAGCTCGATACCGTTCTGGCCGTATACGATGAAGCTGGCATTCAGAAGTTGGCTGAAAATGACAATTTCGATGACACAACCGTCAATTCGGGCCTGACGCAGCTTGACATTGGCGATACGGATGTGATGGCTGTGCTGGAAATTCGTCTGGCCGATGGCGTTGAAAATGGCGGCGATTACACGCTGACGATTGATGCTTATGCTACAAGTGCTGCCAACTCGCAATAAAAATCGAGAGTGACGTAGCGCGAGATGCAAAAAGGGCAGAGGTTGATCTGCCCTTTTTGTATTGTCTATAACCCCTCACCCCCGGCCCCTCTCCCACAAGGGCGCGAGGGGTGTAAAACGTGGCGAAAAGCCCCTCTACCACGATCTGGGAGAGGTGTGGAGGTGAGGGGCAAAGTTAATCGCCTGCTGGCGCTGCCTTTGGCTCAACGACGCTGAGGATAGGTTTTTGCCGCTGGCCCAGACGAATATTGACGATGCCAATCGCTGTAAAGATCAGGCCCGCGCCCAGGATGATATAAATATCGAGCTTCTCATGCAGGAAGATCACGCCCAACAGCAGGCCAATCGCAGGCACAATGTATGTCACCATGCTGGCACGGGCGGCCCCAAGCGCACGCACAATTTCGTAGAAGATGAGATAGGCGACAAATGTATTCACAACGCCCAGGACGATCACGGCGATCAGGGCATCGGTCTTGAGATCGACAGGCGTGTGTGAGGGCATGAGGCCCGCCGCCGTCCCGATCCCGATCAAAAGGGCTGCGCCGAGCGAAGCGCTCAACATGGCGATGGCGGACAGCACCACCGGTTCGACCTTGCTCTTGATGACGGTGCGGCTGAAGGTCGCGCCAAACGCATAGCACAGCGAGGCCAGAACAATCGCAAGTTGTCCTGCCAGTGCATCAGCACCCTGTGTGCCGCCCTGACTGCTGCGGGCGGCCAGCACGACCACGCCGACGAAGCCGCACAGCAGACCAATAATTTTACGTGGGGTCATGCGTTCATCGTTAAAGGTGAAGTGAGCGATGATGAGTGTAAACAGGGCGGCGGTGGCTTGCAGCACGCTGGCAAGGCCGCTGTCGATACGGACTTCGCCCCAGGTGATGAG
>DAOTUR010000760.1:0-4075 GCA_034436915.1 Anaerolineae bacterium | reverse complement strand
AAATACAGCAGCGGCACGGCGGCCAGAATAATGATAAGGAACAGCGCTTGCAGGGCGCTCTGGCCTGCCAGCACCGTCCCCGATGTGAGCAAAGCGGCTGTGCCGACGATCACAATCACGAGCAGTTCCAGCATACGGCTGGCGAAGAGGCTGCCCACGCCCTCTTCAACGCTCACGCCAAAATAGCGACGCATGAGCACCACATACCACACTTCACCCAATTTGAACGGCAGAATACGCACAAGGAAGTTGTGATACAGGCTGATTGGAAACAACGTCGGCAGGTCAATCTCGTCTCTGTTGAGCAGGGCCTTGAAGCGCAGGCAGCGAAAGAAATTGAGCAGCAGATAGACAATCGCCACACTGAGAATGCTGAGAGGCGACAGACTCGTCACCCGTGCAAGAAAGGTTTGCCAGTTTATTTCTGAAAATATTTTTATAATGATAAGTATACCAATTGCAAATGTGAGGAGACGCCAGAGCCATTTTTTACTGGGAAAACGCGACGTGGGGGGTAGGGCTGTCATGGATATCTCCTCGATAATTGAATGGGATGCAGCCGCAACTCCAGAAGGCATGTGAGCCTGGAGGCGGCACGAGAAATGGCTAAAAAACCGCTGCGATTATAGTCTCGTTGTCATGAGACAAAAGAGGAGGTTTTCGTTTGGGATGATAAAGGGTCTAAAGGGGTCTATTTTCCTTCTCATGAAACTCTCATTTTTGGTTTTTGTGGCTTTTTTGCGATGATTCTCTCTTCTTGGGATTAGAATATTTGTTCTATTCATAGTGTCATCATATCGTTTTCCCCTCAACATAGTAAAGGGTTTAGTGTCAGTCATTATATACCTACTGAGACAACACCAACATAAATAAAAAATAAACTTTACTAAATAAGAGTGATGCTTTTCTCGTTTAAACATCGGCTCTGTCTTAACGAATTTTCACAACGCAATGAGCCGCACAACAGGAAAACTTGCACTCCTCACATCGTCTGAAAGCGATTTTATGATGGCTGCCCCTCCCCTCTTTGACGTCACACCGACGGGTGAATAACCGTACCCAAAGACTCGTTTGATCGCTTTTGTGTCATCGTCTGGCATTGTTGGAGGGATTGGCAGCGATGTGAGAAAAACGTATGCAGGGGTATAAATAGCCCACTTTTTCATGACCAGGACGAAGACCGATTAAGTCGCAGCAAATCTAAGGGGTCTCAGACGATAGGGAATCCCCTGATCGATCCAGAGTCATCGTGTCCACATATCGATCCATTGACCTCTTAAGCGACATTGAGAGTGCTCCGGCTCAGCTATTCGATGACACATCTTACGGCTAGATTTCGCAGCTTGATGAGATCGAAAAGTCATTCCCTGTAGGCGAATGTCTTTTTATAACGTACCCCTGGATACGTTATAGTGTCAAAATGGGCATCGATAGGTACGCTGGATTGATCCGTTTACAGGATCGATATCGGATGCGCGATAGCTGGTGAAAATCATGAGAGGGAGATGCTGCCTGCGGTGATGCTGTAAACAGGCGATGGAGACACTGCATTTTCACTCCATCTTCTTTAAGACCAAACAGCAGCCATACCCCTGCACAGCGTTTTTTCCCAGATGCCACAATCACACACAGCGGAGCGACTCAATAACTTATAACGTACCCCTGGATACGTTATCTCATTCTGGTGTACACAAGAATATCGTCTCAATCATTGTGATTTTGTGCCTGTTTTTCCATAGACGCTGTATCATAATTAAGACTCGCGCTGACATAGTACAGACAATTTCAGTCAAAATCTTCATTGATTTAGAATCAACGATGTGTGCAATCTTAATGGATTTTAATGACCGCGACTCATCTTCCAGAGTCACCCTTTTTAGCCTCTCCCTCTCTCGCCTCCCTCTTCGAGCGAGTCGGTGATAAGTCTCTCGGATAGAACATTTGGTCTATCACAGATTTCGATTCATGTCCCCCCTCGCCTCTCCCCTCCCCCACCGCCGTTTATGACCCCACTTGACTCCTGTGCCATAGATTGAATACAATTTTGGCTAGATACGCACTCTCGTGGTTGCTAACATACTTTGAAAAGGGACGTGTATGGATGTCGAGAAACTTGACGCCCTACTTCAGCAGATGACACCGCATCAAAAGAAGTTAATACAGGCGGTATATGATGTCGGTGATAAGTGGGCCTCGCGTACAGAGCTGGCGCGGGTGATGGGAAAGAAGCGTTTGACCCCCTACGACTTTGACTGCTTACGTCGCCTCTCGGAGCAGGGGATAGTGCTTCTGGAGACTCGTGAGTCAAAGGGGCCAGGGTCAGACTTCGCCTATATTTACAAGATGTCCTCCGACGTGGCGCACCTGTTTCAGCGTTGGAGCGAGTATGTGTCGTCGCGCAAGCCACCGGCTCGCCCTCCTGTGAACATCAAGGATTACGATCCTGGGGAATTGCTAGAAGTAGGCCAATCCCAATGAAGATTCTTACCCTGCTCAATGAAAAGGGTGGGGTTGGCAAAACCACTCTGACCGTTCATATCGCAGCGGGACTCGCGCTACAGGGGTATCGCGTCCTTGTAGTCGATGCTGACCCTCAAGGTCATGCGTCCGTAGCGCTGGGCGTCAAGCGGGCCCCTGGTCTTTACAATTTGCTGGTGCGTAACGCGACCTATAAAGATGTCTTGATGAGCATTGCACCGGAGATGTACCAGCTTCCCAATCAGCCGTGCGAAGGATCGCTGTGGGTCGTCCCCTCTAACGAGGAAACCCGTGTGATTCCGATGCTTGTTTCAGACAGTATGCTGTTGGTGCGCCAGATGCAAACGCTGCAACATGCGTTTGATGTCGTACTCATAGATACGTCACCGACGCCATCCCTGCTGCACAGTATGATCTATATTGCGACGGATGCGATTGTCTACCCAACCGAGTGCGAATACCTCTCACTGGATGGGTTATCACAGAGCCTGCGTCATCGGGATGAGCTGCAAAAAATTCGCAATCAATGGGGTTTCCAGCCGCTCGATATTATGGGCATCGTGCCAACCAAATATCGCGCTTCGACACTGCTGCATAACAATAATTTGGAACGCCTGCGGAAAAGCTTTGGCGATAAAGTCTGGGGGCCGCTGGCTCTTGCGACCATCTGGGGGGAAGCCTCCGCCATGCGCCGTCCCGTCTTCCAACTCGCGCCAGAAAGTAAGGCCGCGCAGGAGATGTGGAACATTGTGACCAAAGTCCAAGAAGGGCTTGCGTAATGAGCAGCCGCAATAAGCGAGAGACGTTAGCGAAGGCGATGGATGATGCCCTCGACATTGATGCTCCAACGACGAGTCAGTCGCTGCGTGAGATCGATGCCGGGATCTACAGCGCCGGAGGCATGTACAACTCTCTCGACTTGCCAGAGGTGGAGCATCTTTCCGCCAGTGGGATGCCGATCAACAATATCTACCCGCATCCGGCTCAACCGCGTCGCGTTCTCCCCACACGCATCCGTCAAGCGTGGAAAGCCCTGAATAACGATGCGACCCAACTGGGGCGTATCTTTGATACCTGGGTGGCAGAGGTTGAGCAGGAGAGGCGAGGCCGACCCTTTAATGTGCCTGCCTATCTCAACCAGACAGCGCTCTCAGATGATTTTGACGCCACAGATGATCATCCTGAGACGCCCGGCCCGTCGGAAATGGCGCTGCTGCATCTGCTGGAACTTGCTGTGAGCATCAAGAATCAGCGCCTGATGAACCCGATCAGCGTGGCGATGCAGGGCAAGAGCTACATGATTGAGACCGGTGAACGCCGCTGGTTTGCCTATCAACTACTCTACTATTACACGCAGGACAAAAAATTTACCACCATTCCGGCACGCATTGTGCCACAGGTGGATGTCTGGCGTCAGGCGACGGAAAATACCGCCCGCCAGAATTTGAATGCGATTGGGCGGGCACGACAGCTTGCCATTTTGATTATGGATTTGCTCAAGAACCTGGAAGAAGCTGTGTTTGCGCCTGTGTCAGAATTTCCGCATGAAATGGGTTACTACGCCCAGGTCAGTGATTGGATGGACACGCGCATTCCC